>DATCWN010000034.1:0-2086 GCA_036566285.1 Hanamia sp. | reverse complement strand
GGGCCAAAGGTTTTTACTTCAGGGTATTTATCAATGGCTTCAGGGACTTCATGTCTTGCATTTTCAGCAGTGCCGGTTCCCAATAAATCAATTTCAATATTTTCCAAAATAAGATTGGTAATGTAATGGCCGGGTACACCGGTAATTAAAATTCCTGAAGGCGGTTTCAGTTGTGCAGAATCGGCAGCTTGCGCTTTTACATTTTTCACAATTACATTTTCAAAAGTGCCTGTCGCTTGTTGGGTATCCACGTCTTTTCGAAAAACACTCAGCCTCGAGCCAAGTCGAAAAAGCATTGGCGTCCTCACGTTCACCATAGTAATATTTGATATTTCAATATTACGCAAATGAGCGCCATCAACCGTAAGCAATTTGATGCCGCCATTTTTGGTATCATAAATATAGCAATCCGAAATTTTGATGTCTTCAAAATTAGCCATTGATTCAGTTCCCATTTTAATACCGGCCTGGTTACTCTTTAAACGCAACCCGCTTACCACAATATTTTTACAAGCCATTTTGCTTGATGTCGTTTTAAAAACCAATGCATCATCACCACTTACTACATCACAGTTTTTGATACGCACATCCTGGCAACCATCTATACCAATACCATCATTATGCGCCACACCCACACTCACTATTTTTACATTTTCTATCAACACATTTTTCGATTGGAAATAATGCGAAGTCCATGCAGCAGCGTAATTGAGCGTTACATCTTTTACGGTAACACCATTGCAACGAACGATTCTTACTAAAAAAGGGCGGCGGCCCCAGCGCTGGCCTTCGGGCCTTGAATCAGTTTTAATTTGTTCTGCTTTTAATTTACTTCCCTGTCCGTCAATGGCGCCTTCGCCCTCTATCCCCACATTTTTTGCATCTACCGCCACGAGTAATGCCCAGCCTACATGGATGCCAAGGCCTTCTACAAAAGGGTCCAGATTTTGGTAATCCTCAATATTAGTACTGCCAAGTAAACGGGCACCTTTTTGCAAATGAATGGTTACATTATCTTTCAAAACAACAGTGCCCGATAAAAAAGTTCCCGCGGGAAAAATAACTTTTCCACCACCACTTTGATTACAAGCATCAATTGCTTTTTGTATGAAAACGGAATTTAAAGTTTGTCCATCACCTACAGCGCCATACTTTGTAACATCCACATCAGCGGCATGAAGTACTGTAGCAAAAAGCATTGCCACACAAAGCAAAATTTTGTTTTTATACATAAGCTCTATTTTGTTTAGTGCAGGTTTATCTCTCAACAATTGTATCACTGTATTGAATAAACGCGCAGCCGGAATAATTTTTATTTTGCATTAATTTCATAAAACCACCTGAACCACATCCACAAGGCTTGTGCGGATGTTTGCAGGTAACTCAATAGTTAATTGTCCATCCGCATAGTTTGTCTTTAATTTTTTTTGAGAGCCTAAAAGACCTATTGACTTTGGCTGATGAGCAACTTTTAAAGTAAGCGTTATGTCTTTAGCCGGCAACCGGTCTTCTTCATACTTTCCATTTTCTTTAAATTCAGGAATAGCGAAAAGATAGCGGTAATTATCTTTAGAAGTGGCAGGTACAGAAGCCGTTTCGTCTGCAGGTAATTGCTGAACATGCTGTACAGAACGCCCGTTTATTTTCATCCAATCCTGCACCACTTTCATATTCTTATATACAGCCTCTGGAAAAACCCCATCAGCGGTAGGGCCTACTCCCAACAAATAATTAACGCCCCACGCACGCGCAGCAACAAACTGGCCTAATACAAAAGCATTGGAGCGGAAAGGAATGGTATTACTATTGGCCCAACTGTTAGTCCATGTATTACAAAACTCTGCCCAGGTATTACCGGGATCCTGTTTGGGAGGATTACGTTCAAAAGTGATAAAATCGCCTTTGCCATGCAAGCGTGGATTTATTACAATTCCGGGTTGCAGTTTACGAATCTCTTCCTGTGTAATCACATTATTGCCATTGGGAATTGGCGGCTTGCCATCAAACCAAAGCAAGTCAATTTTACCATATCGCGTCAACAATTCTTCTACTTGTCCTTTCACCATAGCCGCATATTCTTCCTGGT
>DATCWN010000544.1:0-7665 GCA_036566285.1 Hanamia sp. | reverse complement strand
ACCGGCATTGGCCAATACATAAGTGGCCATTCCGCCGCCGGCGCCGGAGCCTACAATAATTGCGTCATAAACTTTTGGCTGAACTTTAATCTGGATTTTTCCCATAATAAATACAAGTGGTCAGAAGATAAAAAATTAAGAAGGCATAAATGTAAAGATTAAGAAATGATTTCTGAAATCAATTTTAGGATAGATAAATAATTTATAAAAAACCCTAAAAAAAGAATAATTTATTTCCCTGAAATAGTGAAACCTCATATAGTATAAGTAGAGGGGTAAAAACCAGATAGCCACTTTTGATAATAACTATCTGGTAACATTATAAATAAATAGCTACCTAACTTAATCCTATTGCGGATAACCTGGATTTTGTGGTTTAAGATTTGGATTGTTTAACATCTCTGAAGTAGGCAATGGGAAAAGTAAATGCTTCTCCGCTAACACAGCGCCATTATCTGGAAATTTATGTCCTACAAAATTATCAAACCCATTTGTAGCTTCATTATATACCTTTCTTAAGCGAACCATATCGAACCATGTGATGCCTTCATAGCACAGCTCATGCCAGCGCTCTCTCCAAACAGCTTCACGAAAAGCAGTCTGAGACAGGGTGCCAATGGGTGAAAGCTTGGCTCTTTCCCGTATTTCATTTATCGCATCCAGGGCAGCCGCATTGGGCCCTCCATCCGACTCATTCTGGGCTTCAGCGTACGTTAATAAAACTTGTGCATATCTTATATTGGGCCAGTTGAGACTGCTGCTGGCCGTACCCTTTACACCCGCGGTGCCATTTGCTGTTACATCAAAGTGCTTGTATATGTAAGGAGCCGAAAGATCTTTCAAAGCTCCGTCACCGCCATCATAGTAATGCGTATAAAAGAAGCCTTGTCTATCTTCAGCTCTAAGATCACCGGGCTCAAATGAATTATAAAATTGTAAAGTAGGAACCGTAGATCCTATTTCTGTGCCATAAGCCGATACATCTTTGAAATTTGGAAGCAGGATACCTTGGTTAGGATTGTCAGCTACCCCCGCGAGGTATTGCAATTCAAAAATATGCTCGCCTTTATTTTCCTGAGCTACATTGTGGAGGTCAAAATAATTTGTAAATAAACTAAAACTCCCATTTGAAATCACTTCAAAAGCCTTGTCGGCAGCGAGTTTATAATAAGCAGCACCTTTACTAAGAGGAAAGCCTGCCATGGTAAGATACACCTCAGCCAACTCAGATTTTACTGCACCAAGAGAAGCCCTGCCAGTTGCATCCGACCAAGGTAATCCGGAAGTTTCTGCACCTTTCAGATCACTAACAATTTGTTGATACACAGAATCTGCTGAAGTACGCGAAGGTCTTAAGTTTGGCGAAGACGCATCAACCGGTGATGTTATTAACGGCACATCTCCATATAGTCTTACGAGATAGAAGTAGGCCCAGGCTCTGAGGAATTTTGCTTCTCCCAGTATTCTTTGTTTTTGTCCCTCATCCATGGGTGTGATGCCAGGTACTTTTTGAAGAACGAGATTGGCCTGGGCAATCAGGCTGTAAGGACCATTCCACCAGTTACCAACAAATACATTGTCTCCATTGTAAGAAAGTCCCAGTAGGTTATTAAGATCGGTATTCTGACCTGTTTCTGTTTTAGCAGTTCCAGTTACCATTTCGAGCATGGAAAAATTGTTGGCAAAAATGCCGGCTCCTCCATTAATAAATCTTGTTTGCGCATAAACTGCTGCTATAGCTGCTTCTGCATGATCAGGCGAAGTATAATAAGTCTCAGGCGAAAGATTAGAAGGATCTAAATCCGTTTTTTCGAGCCACTTGCTACAACCTGTACCAATTAAGATAATTATGCAAAGAAGAATGGGGTTGAAATATTTAATTATATTGAGTTTCATATTGATAATCTTTTATTGATTGAATAAATTATAAAGCCAGGTTGATACCCAGCATATAAATAGTAGGTTTAGGATAATCAAAAAATGTTTGGCCCTGTGCAAAAGCATCTCCATAAGTAGTTACTTCCGGATCATTACCAGAGAATTTAGTTGATAAAAAGAAATTTTGAACCGAAGCATATATCCTAAATCTGCTTAAGTGCATTTTTTCTGAAGCAGTCGAAGGAAGAGTATAACTTAATAAGAGGTTCTTACCTCTGATAAAGGATCCATCTTCAATCCAATGGCTATCTACATTTGTTACATATCCTGCCCTCGTATCACGGGTTGCAGCAATCATTGTATTATCATTTCCTTTGGAAGGGGCGTATGCATTCAATACCGTTTTAAAACTGTTTGCAATTCCTACACGGTCTTCTCCAGAATGATGTGTTTGGTTCAATACATCATTTCCATACATGTATTGCAATTCAATCAACAAGTCAAATTGCCTATAATGAAAATTATTTACAAAACTACCCCATCCATCAGGATTGGAATGACCAATAATCATTCGATCTGCATCATTAATTGCATAATCACCGTTTACATCCAGGTATTTAAGATCGCCCGGCAAAATCGGTTTACCACCACGGTAGCTGGCATATTTTGCTGCTTCTGCCCGCTCGGCTTCCGTCCATACACCTAAGCGCGTCAGGCCCCAAAAAGAACCAACTGATTCACCCACTTTTATAATACCCGTATTGGAAAGAAAATTTGGATTACCAGAGAAAATAGGTGCTGGTGTGGCAAGAGAAAGTACTTTATTCCTGTTCATTGAAATATTAAAGGTAGAATTCCAGGAAAAATTTGAGGTGCTGATATTAACAGTATTCAATGTCAATTCAAGCCCCATGTTTTCCATGCTCCCTATATTTTTGGTAATCGAACTATAGCCACTAGACCTTGGAACCGGAGCTGCTAACAGCATATCTGTTGTTTTCCGATAATAAATATCTCCTTCCAGATTCACACGGTTTTGCCATAATCCGAGTTCCACACCGGCATCAAACTGAGCTGTTTTCTCCCAACGCAAATCAGGGTTTGCTAACCTGTTTGTTCCAACACCAGTAACCCTTGAGTTGTTAATAATGGCTGTATATCCGGAACCCAAAAGCGCATCAGACGAATAAGGAGCAATTTCAGAATTTCCTGTAAGCCCATAGCTTGTGCGGAGTTTTAAATTCGATACCGTTTTACTATCTTTTAAGAAATCTTCCTGGGATACTCGCCAGGCAAGTGCAGCAGAGGGGAAGAATGCATAATTATGGTTGGTGCCAAATTTTGAAGAACCATCAGCACGGCCTGTAATAGTAACTAAATACTTTTGATTGAATGTATAATTAATTCTACCAAAATAAGAATTTAAAGCAAATCCGCTTTTATTAGACGAGCCAGGATTTTGCTGGCTGCCTGCTCCTATATTGTTATACAGAAAATAATCAGTTGAGAAATTTTGAGAAGATGCGCCCTGGCTAAAAAAGTTGGTACCCTGCCATGATAAACCCACTAAACCTGTTAAGGCATGTTTTTCTGCAAATTTTGTATTGTAAGTAAAATAATTTTCCGAAGACCAATAAGTTTCTCTGCTATTTGATACACTGGCAGTACCGTGTTGATCGCGCGAAATTTGATCGAGGGTACGGCCAGAATATTGATTTGCATTACGATCAACAACACTAACGCCGACCTGACTTCTGAATTCAAGGCCTTTTGCAAGATCCATTGTTGTATAAAAATTACCAAGAGTAGTTTGTGTATTTACAATAAACTTACGGTCGTTCAAAATATGAACCGGATTTGATCCACCTTCCGCACCGGGATAGTTATAATTTTCAGCCCAGCTGCCATCTGGATATTTCACGGGCAGAAAGGGGAATGCTTCTGTAATCATTCTGACCGAATTTAATCCGCCGGTTCCCTGATCTACAATATTTTCGCTCTGGCTGTTGTAACTCAGGCTTCCGCCGATCTTTAACCAGTCTGTTGCTTTAGTATCCATTGAAAATCTTCCTGAATAACGTTTCAAATATGAATTTAATAGCAGTCCGTTTTCATCGCGATAGGCCACATAAGCTCCATAAGTAGTGTTTTCATTGCCACCAGAAACACCTAACTGATGATTTTGAGATAACTTGCTTTGAGTTGATTCCTTCAGCCAATCTGTGTTATATAAAGGATTTCCACTGGCATCAAAAAGAAGTGGAAGGGTTTTTCTTTTTTCACGAGGATCAATAGCAGAAGCATAGTTACCTGCTGCCCATCCTGCCGGATCATAGACTTTTATATTGTCATAAGCCAGATTTTCAATGCCTATATACTCCTTTGCATTTAGCATTTCTACACGGTGAGGGCCAATGGTGGTAGTAAAGAAATCCCCATCATAGGTAATTCTCGGTGCACCCGAAACTCCACGTTTTGTTGTAATAAGAATCACTCCGTTAGCTCCTCTGGCCCCATAAATAGCCGTAGCGGAGGCATCTTTTAAAATTTCAATAGAAGCAATATCTCCAGGATTGATATAATCAATTGAGTTACTGTTTTGTGTTTGTGTTCCTGTAGGGAGATATACTCCATCTATTACGTACAAAGGATTATTTGAAGAGTTAATTGAACTAAATCCGCGGATGCGAATATTGGTTTGCCCACCCGGACGGCCCGAATTAGTGTTTACCTGTACGCCCGCTACTCTCCCAGCTAAAGCTTCATTAAGTGAAGCGGCAGGACGCTCTTGTAATTCGGCTGCCTTTATTGAACCTACAGATCCTGTAAGATCCGATTTACGGGCAGTACCATAACCGATCACCACTACTTCATTGAGGCCCTTACTGCTTTCTGAAAGTACTACGTTGATTGTACTTCTTCCCCGTATTGCAACGTTTTGTACAATATAACCGATGTAGCTAAAAATAAGAGTGGCATTTTCATCCACGGCATTGAGTTCATACTCGCCGGATGAATTGGTCATGGTTCCTTTCGTAGTACCCTCTACCACTACGCTTACCCCTTGTAACGGCTTACCACTATTATCTTTTACGGTACCTTTTACATCAATGTCCATAATATTATTCTGAAAGTTGGTTGTAGAAGAGGAATATCCGGGATACGCAATGCGTGTGGAAGCCATTTTGCCATAGGTATTTGAATTACTTTCTGGTTTATTCAGCCTGTCACGCGAAACTATAGTGTAATAGTTTTGCTTTATATAAAGAAAAACAAGGTCTTCAGGATATAAAATGGATTTTAAAACATCTTCTACCCTCTTCCCTTTTAAATGCTGCATGGGGTAAGAAGTTGTCCTCCCTTCAACCAGAGATTTTTCATAAACAAACTTTGTATCGAAAACCTTGCTTATATCTTTTAAGGCTTTTACAAGAGGCAGGTGCGTCTTGTTGAAAGATTTGGATGATAATTCCGTTTGCGCATTACTGTTACCAGCTGTAAATACCAGCAACAATACTAGTAAGCTTAATGGAAATTTTAATTGAATTTTGATCATACTTTTAGAGTTTAAATAAATATGGATGTTTAGGCTTTGCCTGTGTTTATAAAATGTACCAGCAATCGGATATTCCGGTTTTTTATCTTTACTATTCCAAGTCGTTATTTACTAAAGATCAGCGTACTGTCTTCTTTTTGTATTTTTATATCCAAAGAGCTGGTCAATACAAAAAGCACATCCTGGATGTTGTCCAGCAAAAGTGTTCCTTCCATTCTTTTATTCCCAATCGCCGTATCTTTTAGAACTATTTTATAGCCGTAATTATCTTCTAAATATTGAATAATCGTATTTACAGAAGCATTCTCAAGAATCAGTTTTTTATCTATCCAGGCTGTTTCTGCAGCAGGGTTAGTAACAGATCTTTTCAATTCATCCTTACCTGCCTCATAGGTTATCATTTCACCCGGCAACAGGGTTACTTCCTTATGATTTGTCTTGTTAAATACAATCTTTACTTTTCCTGATTTCAGAATTACGTTTGTTTCAGAGCGACGGTTCCTTACATCAAAGTGGGTACCGAGTACTTCTACCTTTATATCTTTAGTATGCACTAAAAATCTTTGTGAATTTTTTATATTCTGCTCATTTTTGTTCAAATGTTTTACTTTGAAAAAGGCCTCACCCTGTAAGGTTACTTCCCGTGGCCGGTCATCAGGCCAATGTTTTAAAAAAGTAACGGAAGAATGCGCATTCAAAATGATTTCTGTACTATCTGGAAGCATTAAAGTTTTTATCTCACCATATCGGGTGCTAATAGTTGTTTTGGCATATTTCCAGTTGTAATAAAACGCCAATGATCCAATAAGTAAAATACCAGCCAGCACGGCTGCTATCTTTGTGAGATACCTGGACTTGTTCATATTAATAAAAGCAGGCCGGGCAGGTTCTGGCGTCTCTTCCATGGAATGAATCTTTGCCAGGTGCTGTGCCAAAGCCTTTTGCAACTGTTCGCTGGAAGGAAAATCCTCTTTGAATTGAATACTTAAAAGAACTTTTTTTGCCTCATCAACTATTTCTTTTTTACCGGGATGTTTTTGCAACCATTTGTTCCAGAAATCATTTGATATTTCACTGGGTTGAATAATCCAGTTTTGAAAATATTCATCGCAGATAAAATCTGAAACACCGAAGTTTTTATAATTCATGAGGCTTGATTATTTATATGAGTCAGAAAAGATAATTTTTACCCCATCGCTTTAAACATTTTTTTTAATTTTTTTTAAATCGTTGCTTTAACGGTATTTATTAAAAAAATCTGATTTCTTTTTTATAATGATGTCCGGCTTAATAAAGTAAGAAGGGCAAATAAGGATATACCCAATATATTTTTCAGGTCTTTCAGTGCACGGGCCATTATTTTATAAGTGGCTTTTACGGAGATGTTCATAATACCTGCTACCTCTTCATAAGACAGCCCTTCATAAAAGCGTAGAAATATAGCTTCTTTCTGCCGCGTGGTGAGTTGCGCCAGTGCTTTATGTACGCTTAACTGCCGGGCAGCGTCTGCTTCCCTTTTGGCAATGATGGTATCAATTGAAAATTCGATCTCAGTTTCCCCGGCTGATTCGAGAGAGCAGATCGTTCTATCTGCTTTCAGCTTTTGAAAAATATTATTACGGAAAGAAGCAAAAATGTAGCTGTGTGGAGAGCGAATTGCAGGAAGCTTTTGACGATTGGTCCAAATCATAATGAAAACTTCATTTACGGAGTCTTCAATCATACTAATATCCTGTGTAAATTTTCGGCCATAATTGTATAATTTTTTATAGTAGAAAACGTATGCTTCAGAATAAGCTTTTATGTCCCCAGTTTCAATATTGGCCCAATACTCTTTTCCCAAAATTTAAAAGAATAAAATAAGTAAATCATTTGTTTAAAAGTGATATTCTGTTAGAAGTGAAACTTAAAATGATTTACTAAAACAGTAAAATAATACAAAAAAATTACATTACTAAAAAAAATTACTTTATTATAAAGTGAAGCCGTATTTATAAATTGTATTTTTATCTGGATTCAAAAAAATAATTTCATGAAGAGCGCCATCTCCCTTTTCGTCTTTATAATCACCATCTTTTGTTTTTTTTCTTTTAATAAAAAAAATGAGCCGGCAAAACAGTGGATAAGAATCAACCAGCTTGGCTATACCCCGGCGGGAGTAAAAGTGGCGGTATGGTGCGGCAAAGAAGAAGTTACTATACCTTCTTTTGATGTAATTGATTCTGCGAGTG
>DATCWN010000476.1:0-13013 GCA_036566285.1 Hanamia sp. | reverse complement strand
TAAAAGCTTCCATTGATTTAATCGGACAATAGTGATAAATAATGTCTTTCCAAAAAGAAAAGTTTCATTCTTCAATGAGCTTTTCTTAATTTATTACATAAAATAAGAGTTTACAATACCGCGGTGTCTTCTTCTATGCCCTCTCCTTGCGGTGAGGGTTTTTTCATTTTAGCCCACCACTTTTTTAAAGAGAATTTCGTTCTTACTTCTATGAGTTTTTTTGATTCCAGAAGTTGGGTAACATTGTGTTCAAGAAAGTGCTGGCAGGGCACCAGCAAGCCAATTAAACCAATCTTAATGAGCCATAATTTCAAAGGCTGATTGTGTACCGCGTGAGCAAGAAATAAATTATCAATAAGCAATACAATAAATTCAAATAAGGAAATGAAGAAAAAATAGCCCATCATCCTTAGCGCCATTTTAGAAATAGCGAATGAGCCAATAAAAAGCATCATAAAGAAAGCAATCACTATAGCGATGGTAATAGCCATGTATTGCAGGTTGCGCCTGTTATTGTCAATTTTTTGGAGGTTTAATAACTCTTGTTCGTGCTTTTTATTTTCTCTAACAACTCCTAATAAAGCAATATCTTTCTCTTTAGATAAACTTCTCAAACTATCCTTGTAGCCAACCGACTGTTTGGAGTACATAAAAGCATTTTTAAAATCTTTTTTCTTTTCGTACAGACTGCTAAGTTCTGCGGAAATATCAGCAATTTGATTGGCATCGTTCACTTCCTTACTTAATGCCATTGCTTTCATAAAATGATTAATCGCCTGGTCAACATTTTGTTTCATGGCATAACTCGCCGCCAACTGTTTGTAAATAATAAGCACCGTTTGTATATCCGATTTCTTTTCAATGCCGGTTTTGGCAAGTTGGTAATAATGCAGAGACGAATCAGCGTTGCCCGAATAAAAATATACATTCCCTTTGGCATTGTAATAATTCTCAATCCCGCTGTTGATGTAGCTCTGTTTGAGATCCGGCTCATTTTCTAAATAATGCATGGCTACATCAGTGTTTTTTTCCTTCACTTCATAATAAGCAAGCATCAATCTTTTAGCGAGGATTATGTATTTATAAAGATGAAGAGAATCTGCAAACCTGATGGCGGACTCAATGAAATATTTTTCATCTGTTAATCGTGCCAGGTCATAATAATCGCAGGTAATTCCTTCACCTAATTTATATTCTTTGTTTAATGCCAGGCTTTTATTCAATTCATTTTTCGCTTCATCTTCATAATCCAGGCTTTTGTACATCTCTGATATACAATGATAAATTCTGGATTGAAGAGGAATAGAATTTATTTTAACCGCAATATCAAAGGCATTATTATAATTACTACATGCATTAACTGCCTGTTCTTTGGCGAGGTAGGCATTTCCAAGCTCCATATAGGTCAAAGATTTTATAGAATCCGACTTCACATTCTGAAGCGCCGCAAGCCCTAAAACGGCAATGGAAAGCGCTTTATCTAATTGGCCTCTTCTTCGTAAAATTTGGGACATGCGACTGTAACCTAAGGCTACAAAATCGTATAAATTATTATCCCTGGCATAGTCAATTCCTTTTTGAATAAACCGAGCATTTTTATCAAAATTTTCAGAGGTTGCGGAAGATCCAATGTTGTTAATAGCATCGCCAAACAAAGCGGCAATGATGAGATTTTTGTTATTAGAAAGTTCAGCTACCAGCAATTGCTGGCGAAGTGTGTTTTCGGCAAGACTGTCCTGTTTGTAGATGTAATAAAAATTGGCCAGTTCTCCCAGGCTGAATACTTTATCTGAGTCGGCGCTTGCCCTGTCGCAATTCCGGCACAGACTGTCAAGGAGTTTACTGTACTGCGCAAAAGTTTTTTTTTGCATAAAAGCAAAAAACAAAATGAGGGTTATTGCGATTTTTTGCATAGCTAAAAAATCTCTTACCCAAATATACTAATTCCAAAAACAGGTGAATGAATATTTTATTGATATGTCGCTGCGGGATTTACAAAGTACTTCATAACCTGTTTTCCAAATCATGTCGTTCAATCAGTAAGCGGTCTGGCAATTGCTTGGCAGCATTAGCGCCCATCTTTTTCAATTCCTCTATTTTGCCAATTACATTTCCCCGCCCGGAAGACAATTGTTTCAACGCGGTTTCATAAGTATTGCCTGCTTCTGAAATCTTTTTACCGACGGTTTCAAAATTATCTAAGAACAGAACAAACTTATCGTACAAGGAACCGGCTTTGTCAGCAATATCTATGGCGTTTTTATTTTGTTGCTCCACCTTCCACAGGTCGGCAATAATTTTTAAAACGGCAAATAAATTAGTAGGGCTTACCAATAATATTTTACGGTCGTAAGCAAATTTCCAAAGTTGCGTATCACTTTTTACTGCTTCCAGAAAAGCGGGCTCTATAGGAATGAAGAGCAATACGTAATCCAATGCCAGCGCATATTTAGGATAATTCTTTTTAGAGAGTCCTTCAATATGCAGCCGGATGCTTTTGATGTGTTGTTGTAAAAAATGTAGTTGCTCTTCTTTCGTTTCGCAGGCGTTACATTCATCCCACGCAATTAGTGACACCTTACTATCAATAATTATTTTCCGGTGATCGGGATAGCAAATAGTTACATCTGGCTGAAGGCCTGAGCCATGTTCATCCTTAATAATATTTCCTGCATTGTCGCGTATAAATTCCTGTAAAAAATATTCTCTTCCTTTTATCAAACCACTGTTTTCCAAAAGACTTTCCAGGATCATTTCGCCCCAGTTTCCCTGTATCTTACTATTGCCTTTTAATGCCGAGGTAAGGTTGTTGGCTTCCGTACTTACCTGCTGTGTCATTACCACAAGGCGTTCTATTTCTTTTCCCAATGAAAATCTTTCTTTCGATTCTTTATCATAAGTGTCTTCCACCTTTTGTTTAAAAATACCAATATCATTTTTCAGCGGATCAAGAATCGCTTTCATTTTGGCTTCATTGACTTCGGTAAATTTCTGCGTTTTCTCCTCTAAAATATTTTGGGCAAGGTTGCGAAATTCAAATTTGAAAGCCTCTCCTATTTGATTCAATTCTTCTTTTTGCGAAGCCAGCTTTTCCAGCGAGTTTTTATAATTTTCTTTAACGGCGGCAAATTGGTTTTGAATGGTTTGGTGTTCTTCTTGCAAGTGTTCAAATGAAATGTTCCGGGCATTCAACGCGTCTTCAAAAAATGCTGCCTTCGTGGCTTTGGTAATTAATTCCTCTTTTTCTTGTTGCAATTGACGGCTCTGTTGCTGCAAATAATTTATCGTAATGCTGTTCTGCTCTTCCTTTTCTTTGAAAGCTTCAGATTGATTTTTTACTATCGAACGATGTAAAAAATACCCAACTAAAGATGCAATAATAATTCCGGCAATAAAATATAGGATGGTCATAATTCTTTTTAATTGGAAGCTTGAATTTATTAATTATCAGGGACTGAGCCAACCGTTATCTTAGCCGCTATCAAACGCTTTTCCAACTTCCACCGGCTTCCGATTCGACGCCGAGGCTTTTCAGTAATTCAAATGCCTTCACATTCCGGGTGCCGCCACCGCAAACCACAACAATGGGTTGTGTAATTTCTTTTATTTCTTCCAAACGTTTTTCTATTTCCTGTAAAGGAATATTGATGCTTCCTTTTGCATGGCCCTTTTCAAATTCTTCCGGCCTTCGCACGTCTATTATTTTTTTGGTTACATTCTTTTTCACCTGTAATATTTTTATTTTTTTAGAAAGAAAATTTATGATTCAGAAAGTAGTAATGGCTTCACTTAAATCGAACACAGGCACGGAATTTTTTATACGGTTTTTAATGATAGCCGCTCCTGCCGCACTTCTATACCCGCCTGCACAATGCACTACTATTGGCTTATCTATCGGAATTTCATTTACCCGTTCTCTCAATTCCGGCAAAGGAATATGAATGGAATTCTCAAATATTTTTTCATTTTTTACTTCGGAAAGATTACGAACATCAACAATGGTATAATCCTCTTTTGTGTTTCTAAATTTTTCTACATTCATCTTTTCGTCTGCATGGCCTTTGATGTCTTTGGCAACAAATGCTTTTTCCACCTGGCCTTCATAACCAATTTTGGCAATGCGCCCAATTAAAGAGTGCAATTCGTTTTTGCTTCCGGCAATGAGGTAAAACTTTTCTTCCGGCGCAATGATACTCCCCAGCCACGTTTCAAATTGAACCTCATTCATCAGGTTGATCGAGTTTGCCAAATGACCTTTTTTAAATTCAGATTCGTGGCGCGTGTCAATAATAATATAATCTTCAAAAGCATCAGGCACTGTTTCAGTGATACTTATTTTATTGATGCCATCGAGGTATTTGCCCGCTCCTTTTTTATTTAACGCCACTGCATAAGTAAAATATTTGGGAACAAAAGGTTGGTCTGTTAGAAGTTCTTTTACAAACTCTTCTTCACTTGATTCCTGCAGACACCAGTTGGTTTTCTTTTCAATTCCAATGGTACTGGAATCTTTGCTGCTTAAGCTTTTTCCACACAAACTACCCGCACCATGCGCAGGATATACTAAAACTTCATCTGGCAGATTCATCAGTTTTTCACGAAGCGAATGATACATTTGCCGGGCAAGATCTTCACGGGCTGCTGTGATGCCGCCGGCGCTTTCTCTTAAATCAGGGCGGCCACAATCACCTATAAATAAAGTGTCGCCTGTAAAAACTACTTCTTCTTTTCCTTTCTCATTAATGGCTACTATGCAGATGCTGTCGGGTGAATGGCCCGGTGTATTCAAAGCTTTTAAAGTAACATCGCCAATAATGACGGTGTCCCCTTCATCAAAAAACCGGTGTTCATAATCAGCGCTCAAAAGTTTACTTACATAAATAAGTGCACCGGTAGTTTCATGAATTTCTGCATGGCTGCTTATAAAATCGGCATGTGGATGGGTTTCAATAACAGCGATAATTTTTGCATGATGCTGATCCGCAAGATCATAATAAGGCTGGGGATTTCTTGCCGGATCAATCAATGCTATTTCTCCTTTACTAATTAATGCATAAGAATAATGCGCTAAATTTTTGTCTTCAAATTGTACAACTTCCATTACTTTTTTTATTTGGTGGCAAAGGTAAACTACTGGTTTTGGATTTCAGATTTTGCCGAATCAACTTTATGGCTCTGTCATTTTTAATGGATGCTAAGACATACAAGCCGGTAGACGTCATTAGGAAGAATTTCGGGTTGCGAGGTACGAAGCAATCTCCGAAATTCTGTGGTACGTCATTGCGAAGAATTTCGGGGATTTTTGCCGAAATTCTGTGGCAATCGATTTGATTAATTCTGATGAAGGGACCCACTTTATCAATAGCGACTGGGAAATAATCCGTTTTCATTTATCCCTAATCCTAATACAAAAACATGTTAATCTCAAAAGCAAAAATTTAATTAAAAGACATTTACCAAATAAAAAAATGTATATTTGCCGCAATTATATACTCCTACTTAGCAGACTGGATAATCTTCCCCACAGGTAAAAGCTCATCAAGTCATAGGTTTTGAGCATATTGAAAACAAGCTTTCAAGACTACATCGTATCCAGGGAAGTTATCATTTACACTTAAACAAATTAAATTGTTATTTAAAGAATTACATTTAGTAGCGCCCATTTTGAAGGCGCTCGAAACCGAGGGCTATGTAACGCCCACTCCTATTCAGGAGCAATCCATACCACACATTCTTCGCGGAAAAGACCTCTTAGGATGTGCCCAAACAGGCACCGGAAAAACAGCAGCATTTGCCATTCCTATTTTACAAAACCTGCTGCTTCAACAAAAAGAGGATGCTTATAATCACAACATAAAAGCATTAATTCTTACTCCTACACGTGAGTTAGCCATTCAGATTGATGAAAGTTTTGACGCTTACGGAAAACATACCGGGCTAAGGCACACAGTAATCTTTGGAGGTGTTTCTCAATTTCACCAGACCAATGAACTACGCCGTGGAGTTGACGTTCTGATTGCCACACCAGGAAGATTATTGGATCTTATTGCGCAACGATTTGTAAGCCTTCAGCATATAAAAATGTTCGTACTTGATGAGGCAGATCGTATGCTTGATATGGGTTTCATTCATGACGTAAAAAAAATAATTGCCAGGCTTCCGGAAAAAAGACAAACTATGTTCTTTTCCGCAACCATGCCTCCGGAAATTACAAGACTTTCTGCCTCTATATTAACAGAACCTGTAAGAGTAGAAGTAGCCCCGGTTTCTTCTACGGCTGAAAATGTAGATCAACATATTTATCTTGTAGAAAAAAATGATAAGCGTCAATTGCTGATTCATCTTTTAAAAAATGATACCATCCAAAACGCATTGGTATTTACCAGAACCAAATACGGCGCTGATAAAATAGCGAAAGAATTGCAACGCGCAAGTATAAGCGCCGATGCCATTCACGGAAATAAAACCCAGGCTGCACGCCAAAAAGCATTAAATAATTTTAAAGACGGAAAAATAAGAGTGCTGGTAGCAACCGATATTGCCGCACGGGGTATTGATGTGGATCACCTGAGCCATGTTATTAATTTCGAGCTACCCAATGTTCCTGAAACGTATGTACACCGCATAGGCCGTACCGGACGTGCCGGTGCATCAGGTTCTGCTTTGTCCTTCTGCGATATGGAAGAGCGGGCTTACCTGCGCGATATTCATAAATTGATTGGCCTCACTATCCCGGTGGTGGAAGAGCATCCTTATGCAAGCTCTATGCAATTTGTGCAGACACCCGTTTTACAAAAAAATCCAATGAACCGAAAACCCGCATCACATAGTGGTTTTAGAAGGGCGCGGAGCTGGTCGCAAGGAAGGTAATTAACTAATTAGCCAATTAGCTAATGTGCCAATGTAGTGATTAGCCAATGTGCTAATTAAGCTAAATTAGCTAAATTAGCACATTAACATATTAGCACATTGGCACATTAGCTAATCAGCACATTAAAAATGGATAAAAGAATAGATGACTACATTTCAAAATCGGCTGATTTTGCAAAGCCCATTTTAAATCATTTAAGAAAGATAATTCATGTGGCTTGCCCGCAGGTGGAGGAAACCATTAAATGGGGCTTCCCGCATTTTGGCTACAAAGGAATGATGTGCAGCATGGCAGCTTTTAAACAACACTGCGCATTTGGTTTTTGGAAGGCCGCATTAATGAAAGACGCGGACACTTTACTGGATAATCAGGGCCAGGCCATGGGTCATGCAGGCAAAATCAAAAGCCTCAAGGATCTTCCTTCAGATAAAATATTAATCGGCTGGATAAAAGAAGCCATGAAATTAAACGACGAAGGCATAAAATTACCAGAAAGAAAAAAATCGGAAGCCAAACCGGAAATCATTGTTCCCGATGCTTTGAAAAAAGAACTGGTAAAACACAAAAAGGCGTCTGATACCTTCAGCAATTTCAGCCCATCGCACAAAAGGGAATATATTGAATGGATAGAAGAGGCAAAGACCGAGGCTACACAATCGAAGAGAATACTTACCACCATAGAATGGCTTACCGAAGGGAAAACGAGGATGTGGAAGTATGTGAAGAAGTAGTTTTCAATTCATTATTAAATTATTGCCTCTGCAGTTAAAGGTTGCCAACCTTTGAAATAGCGTTAACAACTTGTTGAAGGTTGGCAACCTTTATTAAATTATTGCCTCTGCAAATCTCTTATTCTTTTTATTTCTTCCTGAATGTATTTTGAATTTTTAATTTCATTGTATAAGGGTTTAATCTGGCTTTGAAAAAATATTTCCTTTTGCTGATCTGCCGGCTGCAATCTTTCCGGGTGGGAATTAAAAGCTTCGTTAATCCGAAGTCTCCATAAATAAAACTGGTAGTCTTTCTCCATAGCTGCCCATGCTTTTGCTGTATCATTCTGCCTGACAGCCTTTACAAATTCAATAAAATTAGCAGCATACTCATTGTGGTATTTATTAAATTCCGGATTACTAAACTCTGGCACTACAATTTTTATTTTATCCCCGTAATTAGTATGATTTATAGGATCACGTGCTATCAATACTGGTGTTTTTACTTCATTGCACGATAAAATAAATGCAATAAAAACACCCGTTTCCAATATTTTCTTTTTCATTGTACTGTTTTATCACAGTTCAATTACTGGTATATCACAATGGGCTCTTCATAAGAATAGGATGAATACTTAGGCATTGACCATGCGTTTCTATTTCTTTTTTCAATAAAAGACATATGTTTTTTGATAAATTTCGGAAGGCCTTTCAAAGGATGGGAAATCTTAAAGTACCAGAGAGAAGGAAAGGTTATTCCATTTATTCCCTCTCTATAACAGGTAATGTTTTGGCAATTTCTTTATGGTTGCGAAAGGAGTTAGAAGAAGTTAGACAATTAATTCAATTTAAATCATTATAATTATTCACTCACAGGCGAAAAAAAGGATAAATGGCGCCTGCCATAATAATATTTGTGAGAAATGGATAAAGCAAAAGGATTGAAGTAATAATGAAACCGGTTAAATCCGGAATAAAAACACGATAGGAATTATCTTATTGTCTCATTATTCTATACCGGTTGTTTTTTTGAAAGCTCAATTTGGGTTTTTGAAAACAAATTGAATTGCGCTTCATCTATATTCTGTGAAGGTTCAATTTCTGCCTGCAATAATTTATTGTTTTCAAAGTCAATCGTAAGTATATTGTCTTTCAATACCACATTGGAAAAAGAACTCCAATCAAATTGCCTTTTCGGAAAGTTTACTTTTATCACTTTTCCCCGGGTAAAAACAATTTTTAAAGGCTGCAGGGAAAATTTATACAAAAAACCCATGAGCAAACAGGCAATAGCCACCCAATAATTATGCAGACCAAACCACCCCGCCGCGGGTATGAAAAACACAAACTCATCAAGAGAGTAATTGATTTTATATTTATTGGAAACAAACCAGCGTATGAGAAGATAAAGCACCAATGCTATAATAAAAACCATCGCAGCATAGCGGTAAAAATCATAAAACAATAAAAATATAAAAACGGCAAAGTTGAATATCAAAAACAACCAGGCTATATTGCGATACGATTTTACTTTATCGTTTTTAAGAATGATATTAAACTGCTGCATGGGCCTCGTTTGAAGCAATCAGGAGATTGCATAATTTAAAAAGTACCCTTGCGCCTACATTTTCATCCCATTCGTCAGGACTAACACCCACTTCATTTAAATCAAAACCAATTAAGTGTCGGCCGCTTTCCATTATTTTTCTAAATAAATAATAAACCTGTTGAGTTTCAAAACCACCCTGAACAGGTGTACCTGTACCGGGACAAAGTTTGGGGTCGAGGCCATCTATATCAAAACTGATATATACTTTTTGAGGAAGTTCATTTACTATTTCACCCACAATTTTTTGCCATGTTTCCCCTTCATAGCCACGTTCTTTTATTTTTTTATCAAAATAAGTAACTACCCTTCCTTTGCTATTATCGATATAGTCAACTTCACTTAGCGAATAATCCCTGGTACCCGCCTGTACTAATTTTACCACCTCCGGAATTTCTGCAAGTGCATTGTACATGATAGATGCGTGCGAATATTTTAAATTAGCATAGGCTTCGCGCAAATCGCAATGCGCATCTATCTGCAGAATACCAAAATCGCCGTGCTTTTCTGCAATGGCTTTATAAAACCCCAGCGGCGTGCTATGGTCGCCACCCACGAGGCCTACTAATTTGCCCGCATCTAATAATTCTTTCGTTTGCTCATATACCCATTGATTCAAAAAGACACTTTCATCATTAATTTCCTTAAGCACTTTACACATAAATTTACTATCAGCCACTTTTTCGCCCTGGGCTATATAGTTAATGTATAATTCTGCTTCTTTCCGGAGATAATCGCTTTTCAATAAAATATTTTTATCAAGCTCGCGCATAAAAATTCCCTGCCGCCAGCCATCTTTTATATCGTCATCAATAAGATCAACCTGAAGGCTGGCTTTGCAAATATGCTCTGCGGCCCGCGCAGTACCTGCTTTGTAACTAACCGACACTTCCCAGGGAACGGGTAGTAGTACCAGCCTCGCCTCTTCTTCCGAAAAAGGTAGTCCGAAAATATTATTGTTGGGATTGCCTACAGAATTGGGATCAAAATCAAAAAGGTTTGCCATTGCTCGATGTCTAATTTTTTTTAGGACGGCAAAGATAGTTGATTGAAGATTTAATCCTGGTATGGTTGCAGGGAAAATCCCTGCGGTTTTTTTTCCTTAGTAAAAACACCTGAAAAAATAGAATATTCAGTAAAATTATCAGGGAGCAAAAACGAGGGGAATCACTTTGCAAAGTCAATCACTATTGAGTTATTTTGTTTCTTTTATTCTAAAACAAACTATTTTATGAAAAAGCTTTTATTGTCTTTTATTTTTGTGTCGGCCGTTTTTACCGGTTGGAGTTTTTCTGATAAACCCGGGGCAACTCCTAAAGATGTAAACCTGGTACAGGTTCCATCCGATAATCTTTTTACTTTCTTTAATGCCCACAGGCAAGGCTTTAGAAGTACCGGCCTGATGTGGCGCGTTTCCAGTTCTGATAATGTTGTTAGCTTCCAGGTTCAACGCTCTTATGATGGGGAGTTTTTTGCTACAATCAAAAATGAGCCTTGTGATACCAATACAAGATTTACCTGGAAGGATGAAAATGTTCTTCCCGGATATCTTTACTATCGGTTAGCAGCCAATCTTATTGATGGAACCACTGTTTATTCCGATGTGCAGCTAGTTCATATTGTGCAGAAATAACTGTATTTAACGCTGCAACAATTTATGGCAACCTTAAACGTTATTAATAAGGTTGCCATAAATTTTAATCTTAAACCAATCCTATGAAATCATTTTTACTCCTTTTGTTTTTATTTGGGTTTATTAATTGCATGAAGGCTCAAATCACAACACCAGTCATTAATGCAAATTTTGGAGTCGAAGCAGATTTGGAAGCTAATTATTTTGACAAGAATATACAAAATGGTAATGATGATTGGTTCAACAGGTCTCCGGCAACATATACCGGTCAGGGTGTAATTGACACAACAGGCGCTGCAGCCATCATTGCCCGTTACGCCATAGATCCGGCTTTTCGTCAACTTCCTTTTTATCGCACTATGAGTGTTCCTGCTTATTCAATAGTGAATAATCGTATGTGGATAGACGCCGTTTTTACCCGCGATTATCATGGTAACGATTCTACCATTTTCGCTTCAGGAGCAAGTAAAAACGGCCAGAGTCCTGCAGTTTGGTCGTGCCCGGTAGCCCAATCAGTACCTGATAAAAATGAAATATTGGATATGATGGTTCATGTAAGACGGGCAGGACCCAATATTACAGATCAACTTTGGATGTTTGGAGGACTTTCTATTGAAAATACTACCGGTGACCGGTATTTTGATTTCGAAATGTATCAAACTGATATTTATTACGATAGGCCTTCTCTAAAATTTTATGGTTATGGCCCTGACGCAGGCCATACCAGTTGGAAGTTTGATGCCAGCGGTAATATTACCACTCCGGGCGATATTATTTTTTCAGCTCAGTATGGCAGTTCCACCCTTGACTCCCTTGAAGCAAGAATATGGGTGGACAAATCTGCATTATTAATAACGCCTACCGCTTTTAGCTGGAATGGTAGATTTGACGGTGAAAGTAATGGCTCACAATTCGGGTATGCAGGAATCAAACCAAAAACGGCCGGTGATTTTTATACGGGTACAGAAAATAGTAAAAGAACAACATGGGCTGGGCATTTTAAGTTGATAACCGGTGATAATCTGGTCGCAACAGATTACACGTCAGGACAATTTATGGAATTTGGCGTAAACCTTACCAAATTGGGTCTTGACCCTGTTACTTTATTAGGCGGCAACAACTGCGGAATGCCATTCCGAAGGGTTTTGGTAAAAACCCGCGCCTCTACTTCATTCACGGCTGCACTTAAAGATTTCGTAGGGCCCTTCGATTTTTTTCTTGCGCCCAGGGTTAAAGTACAATCTGATATTACCTCAAAATGTGGCTTAATGACAATAAGCCAAATAAATATTACCAATCCGGTAAGTACCTCCAACTATACCTGGTCAACCACTGACGGGCACATCGCTTCTTATAATCCCGACAATTCTATTATTGTTGACTCGGTGGGCACCTATGTGGTTACTCAAAAATTGCAAGCAGGGTGCTCTACATACGCAACTGATACCGTTGTGGTTACCAGGAACGCACTTTGTTATGTACTCCAAAATTCTGTAAATGATTTTGCCGGAAAGCTTTATAACAACCGGGTTCTGCTGAACTGGTCCACTGCTTCAAACCAGGAGATTAAATATTTTGAAATAGAAAAAAGTACAGATGGGGTCGCTTTTAATTCTTTAGAAATCATTAAAAAGCAATTCGATTCTAATGATATTACAAATTATAATTCATCTGATAATGTAAATGCAACTGACGATGACTTTGTTTATTATAGATTAAAAACAGTAAGCGAAAACGGGCAGGTTATTTACAGTAAGGTCGTAAGATTATCTATTGGAGAAAAAGAGAAAGGAACCGTAAGCATTATGCCAAACCCGGTAAAAGATATGATGCGATTGAATATTTCCTCTTCCACCGACGAAACGATAGCAGTTTCCATATATGATTTTACAGGCCGCCAAATGAAAACCATTCATTCGGAGATACGAAAAGGCAAAAGCAATTTAAAGATTTCAGATTTTCAAAGCTGGCCACGAGGCATTTATTCTGTCAAGGTATCGTTGGGTAATCATGTATTTATTAAGAAAATGGTACTAACAAAATAGAAATACATATTAGCGCCACGCATCCGAAAAAAATTTTTTCATTTTTCATCTTCTCTTCATGTTCGCATTTTATGTTTGCTTGTAATTAATTTATGCAACCATAAAATAAGGTTATTATTGATGGGTTATCATCCTAAAATATAAATTG
>DATCWN010000372.1:0-6251 GCA_036566285.1 Hanamia sp. | reverse complement strand
CAATTTAGTTTTGCGACAATTATTACAGCGAAAGACGATTTCCCAATTGCGACACATTTACCTTTTCTTGTAACTACGAAAGATGACAATGTTGTTTTGACCGCACATTTTGCAAAAGCAAATGAACATTGGGAAGAGATTGAGAATAACAAAGTTTTGGTAATTTTTAGCGAACCTCACGCCTATATTTCGACAAAAAATTATGATAAAGAACTTAATGTGCCGACTTGGAACTACATTTCAATTCACGCCTACGGACAAGGGAAATTAATCACAGAAACAGAAAAGACTTTTGAAGTACTTGAAGCGACAATTGACAATTACGAAACTTCATACAGACAACAATGGGACAATTTCCCAGAAGATTATAAATTGAAAATGTCAAAGGGAATCGTTGCATTTGAAATTATTGTTACGGATTTACAGGCCAAGAAAAAGTTGAGCCAAAACAGAACTGACAATGAAAAGAAAAAGATCATTGAAACACTGTCAAAGAGCAAGGACACAAACGAGCAACTAATTGCAGAATATATGAAGACTAACTAAGTGAACGAACAGAAACGGCCGCTAACATCCTATGTAAAGCCTTACGAAAGCATGTCACTACTTTCTTAATGGTTTTATAGGAATTCATCTAGTCCTATAAATCTTGTCAAACGTTTTTTCGCTGTGAAAAATTCCTTAGAATAAGTAACACAACGAGCCGCTACAAGCGTATTTATGCAAGCCTGTAAAACTGCTATCAATGAGCTGTTGTGCAATGTTTCAACCGCAGTTTTTCAATCGAAAAACTTTCTTAATTTTAATATCCTTACCGTTCAGGTTATGATAAACGTGCTGGATTTCATAAGGAAAACAGACCTGTATAAAAAATTTCAGGTAGATGAGTTGCTCTTTGTTGAATTCAAATGTCCTGCTGATGATTCAACAAGTGGTCTCTGGTGGGACAACAATTTTTTTGCTTTTATACTGGGTGGGGAAACCTTGCTGAAAACACCACAGAGTGAACTTGTACTGAAGCCGGGTGATTGCTTTTTTGCCAAAAAGGGATCGGTTCTTACCCTGAGCCAAACACAGGAAGATTTCTGCGAACTAATGATTTTTGTACCGGACGATTTTATTAAATCTGTTGTTCATAAATATAAAATTCCTTTATCAAATGCTCCTGGTACTAACAAACCGGACACCATTATTCCCCTGAAAATGGATGAGGTGCTGTCGATTTATTTTCAATCTTTGTTGAGTTATTTCTCCCTGCAGAAGCCGCCACCAGCAACACTTCTCAAACTAAAGTTCGAAGAGCTGATTGTGCATATTGTTTCCAGTGATCACTACAGGCCTTTGAAATGCTATTTTGATGAACTCTGCGCAAGGGCAAAGCCGTCCATCAGAGAAATTATGGATGCAAATTTTTTCAATCATCTTTCTCTGAACGAATTTGCCCGCTTATGTACGCGCAGCCTTTCCAGCTTTAAGCGGGAGTTTATGAAGTTATATCATACTACTCCCGGCAAATGGTTGGTAGAAAAACGCCTTGAATATGGCAGGTATTTAGTGGAAACAACCGGTTTGACGATTGATGAAGTTTGTGTTGAAAGCGGATTTGAAAACCGCTCGCATTTTATCCGTGTCTTTAAAAATAAATACGGACTTACTCCCGGCAGATACATCATGCAGAAAAAACTTCAACAAACTGATCGTTGAACCTTACAGCATTGTTTTTTGCCTTTTCAGTATTCCCATTCTATATGCAGCTTTCTAATTTTGTTGAGGAATAGTACAAGTCATGAACCGTCTTTTTAAATGATTTTTTAACTATTAAAACATGAATTATGGAAACTCTAAAAAAAGTAGACCTCAGTAGAAAAAAAGAAGCAACATCTATTGAGGAACAAAATAAAAAATTAGTTCGCTATGCCGTTGAAGAAGTATGGAATCAAGGAAATTATTCCGTTGCTGATGAAATTGTTTCCAGTGATTTTGTTATCCATTCATCAAATCCGGATAAGGAAATTCACGGCCCTCAGGGTGTCAGGCAATTCTTTACCTCATTGCGGGCCGCTTTTCCTGATATTCAATTTGCCATCAGAGACCAGGTTGCGGAAGGAAATAAAGTAGTGACACACTGGATTGCTGAAGGTACCCACCAGGGCAGTTATGAGGGTATTGCTGCTACCGGAAAACATTTTAAGGTAACAGCGATAGACATTGACTACATCAGGAACGGAAAGTTCACAGAGTGTTGGACAAACATGGATGAATTGGGTATGCTGCAACAATTGGGAATTCTGAATAATAATGATCCTGGAGAAAATGTAATCCGGCAAGCCTGGGATAAAATTGCTGAAGGTTATAACCAATTTGTTACTGACACAGAAATATGGCTGGCAAATGAGGCATTGAAACGAGTGGGTTTGCTGGCAGGTCAATCTTTTCTGGACGTTGCTGCTGGTTGTGGTGGTTTAAGTTTGCCCGCTGCCCGTCTTGGGGCAAAAGTATTGGCAACTGACTGGTCGCCGGAAATGATCAGGCTCTTCGAAGAGCGTGTAAACAAAGAAGGTCTATCCAATGCCAAAGGACAAATAATGGATGCACATCACCTGGAACTTGAAGACAACCAGTTTGATATTTCCGGATCACAGTTTGGTGTGATGCTGCTCCCGGATTTGCCAAAGGCACTGAAGGAAATGGTACGGGTAACCAAGCCCGGTGGCAAAGTGCTATTGATTACTTATGGGGCACCTGAAAAAATTGAATTCCTGAACTTCTTTATTAAGGCTTTGCAATTTGTTGCACCTCATTTTCCGGGATTGCCTACCAATCCTCCGCCATTGGAGTTTCAGGTTGCCGATGCCGCTGTATTGCGTCAGCGGTTGGTGGAAGCAGGGTTGAAGAATGTGAAGGTGGAAACAGTAACAGAAAAGCTGGAATTCAACTCTGGTCAACAGTTTTGGGATTGGACTTTAAACGGTAATCCTATTGTGGGGCATGTGCTTTCTCAATTAGATATTACGGATGAACAAATTGAAATCATTAAACAACAGTTAGATCAAATGATCCGTGAACGTGCCGGTGTAAATAGTACAGCAATATTGACTGATCCGGTTAACATTGGTTTTGGAACGAAAGAAAATAGTTGAATACGATCCTGAAAATGTATAGGGTTAAATTGGTAAGAGATAAGACGACGTACAACAAGCGCATTAACTACCGCCAGGAAGGCCAGAGAACAGCCCATTAGTGGTTATTAACTGTTTTTATGGCTTCGTACCTTGGCTTGATTGTCCTTTTTAGGGTAACATAAATATGTTCATTGTCACCCTTTTTGTTTGGCTTGTCAGTAGAAACAAGAATGGGTCTTGAAAGAGTAAGTTCATTGTTTGCCATGGAAATAATTTTCCACTCTTCATGATAGCCAGTGGAAAGAACTTTATTCTCTTTAATGTCGATGACATTTTCAAACGTTAAGGTTACAAGTTTGTTCGTAGTATCCACTGCAAACTTGCCTTTGTGAATTTTACCTCCCAATTCAGCCGCACCCCAGTAATGAATTTTGGCAAAGTTGTTTTTGCCCTGAAACAGCCATTCAACTGCGCCTGTTTCTGTTTGTCTTTCAGTCCACCTTCCAGTCCAGGTAGGAAAATCAGCAGGGTTATGTTGCGCGTTACCAGTAAGCGCAAAACCAATGATTAAAACCAGCAGCAAAGAAGTTTGTTTCATAACATTCATTTGAAGTGTAACGGTTGGTAAAGATAAACATTGCGCCCTCTATTAGCAAGCGTCCGATTGTGCCATTGTTGCTAACCCTATCCATTTACACAGAAGCACAAGCGGCGCTAACTCAGGTAAAATACCTGCTGCTTTTATTAATATTTGTGTAACTTGTTCTCGATATGATGGAAGATAAACATACTGGCAGAAAATTTGCGAAACTACCAAGGAAACTAAATTAAAAAATGTGCCTGGAAAACAGGTAGCACAGTAAAATAAAAATTGAATCTTAAAATAATGGATACTATTTTATTACAAATAAAAAATGACAAGGCTTACCAATTGATTGAAAATTTAGAGGCATTAGATATTGTAAAAGTTTTGAAAAAAGAAAAGAATACTTCTAATGCGAATAAAGTTATACCCAAACCTTCTGAATATGCTGGTCGTATTTCAAAAAAAACGGCAACCCTGATGATAGCAGATTTAGATCAAAGCCGTAACGAATGGGAGAGAAGTTTTTAATTGACACTAATGTGCTTATCGGTTACATAGGAAAAGTCCTTCCCGTAAAAGCACAAAAAATGCTGGCCCGTATAATTGATGAGGAATTTAATATTTCATTTATCAATAAGATTGAAGTTTTGAGCCATCCTTCAGCGGATAAGGAATTAAGAGAATTCATAGATCTGGCCAACATGTATGATGTAACAGATGCAATTATTGAAAAAACAATTGAAATTCGCAGGTCGCACAAAACGAAACTTCCCGATGCTATTATTGCTGCAACTGCGTTGGTCAGCAATTTAACTCTAACTACTCGCAATATTTCAGATTTCAAGAATATTCCGGGCCTTAAATTAATGAACCCCTGGGAGCGGTAACAATCATTATTAAAAAAGTTAGAAGCACTTAGTTTGTATACTCATTCTGTTACTTTTATTCTGCATAGTGAGTTACAAAATTCCAATCATTTACACTGTTTCATAAAATCTCTTTAAACTGGTTCCATTCGTGCCATCATTTGCCAGATCAAATGAAATATGATTATCCATTCTCCTTTTTTGGAAAACTAACAATGGAAGAAACTTATGGCAACTTACTCATCAAAGCTTTAAAGCGGGGTTCATCCCTCAAATTATCATAGTCAGGGTCGTGCTCTATCCAGTCTTTTTTTCCGAAACCTTTGCCCACGGCTATTTCAAGCAGGTCTAAGGCCTTTTCCCTATTATTATCTTTTGCATAAAGACAAACTCCATTAATTAAAACGCCTGCATCTTCCGGGTACAGTTCAAGCCCTTTCAACATCCATTGAAAGGCTTCCTCTCTTTCGCCCACCTCAAAAAGTGAACCCGGCGCCAGGGAAAGAACTCTTCTATCCGAAGGATTAAGTTCCAATTGTTTGCGGGCCCTGTTGATACCTTCAAGGATTAGTTCCTTTACTCCCTCTCTTCCTAACACACGCAAAGATTGGGCGAGCAGCAGCACACTTTGAAAATCTTCCCGGTTCACTTCAGATGCTTTTCGAAACATTTCCGCAGACTTCTCAATTTGCCCCCAGGCAAAACAAGTTCTGCCATACAAATAATAGGTAATAAAAGAGTTTGGGTTTAACCGGATGGCTTCTTTAAATTCTTTTTCCGCTTCAACATAATTTTTTCCCAGAGACAATACATATCCCCGCGAGGAATGGCTTTCCGACAGATCAGGCGCTAAAGAAAGTGCCGTCCAGCTATATCTTTCCGCGGCCACCAGGTCTTTATTACCGCCTCCCTCCCACTCATAATTCCATGCATACGCATCAGCAAGGCCACTATAAGCAAGAGCGTACCCGGCATCCAGACTAATCGCCTTTTCAAACATTATTTTAGATGCGCTTAACCCCAACTGGTGAAAAAGCTGGCGGCCTTTTAAATAATATTCATACGCTTCAATATTGGTTTCAGGGCGGCGAATGGCTTCTTTTTCTTTATGGGTTAAAACTCCCTGTAAAGCGGTGGCTACATTTTCTGCAATGTTTTCCTGAATGGTAAAGATATCGCCGAGCTCCCTATCGTAACGGTTCGACCATAAATGAGCGCCATCAGAAACCCTTACCAATTGTGTCACAATCCGCAAACGGTTATTTGCTTTGCGTACACTGCCTTCCAGCAATGTCTGCACATCAAGCAGCTTCCCTATTTGGCGGACATCAATATTTTTGTTTTTAAAAGTAAAAGCTGATGTACGTGCTATTACCCGCAGGTTATTTAATTGAGCAAGGGCGTTAATAATCTCTTCTGAAATGCCATCGCAAAAATATTCCTGCTCGGCATCATTACTCATATTTACAAAAGGAAGTACGGCAATGCTTTTATCGGTAACCGTGTGGGATGGCTCATGATTCGTCGGGGCGGCGGACTCCACATTTGCGGGTATCATAACCTCATACATACGAACCGGATCTTTTACATTCTTAAGCGTTTCTTCTTTTATAAACTTTGTTTGAATATCTTTTTTATTAAAAACATTATTATAAACTGTTTCCGAAATAAATATGC
>DATCWN010000299.1:0-3054 GCA_036566285.1 Hanamia sp. | reverse complement strand
ACGTCATGTCAATGTTAACCCTGTACTTTTTATTTGGCTGTTTCATTCGATTGTTCTTTTATTTGGTTGAGTAATTTCTGTGCGGCTGATATGGCACCATTTAAACCTGCAAGTGTTTTGGTTGGATTATATTGGCAGTCAATAATATCTCCCAATGTTTCTATTAAGACATCGAAATTATTGCAAGCAGTAACTATAAAGAATGCGTTTGCTTCTGGCGTACCATCGTTTTTATAAATATCGTAAACATGAGCTATTGAATTATAGTCTCTATCTTTTTCATTAATAAAAATATGTCCATCGTCGTATGCCCAGGGCGTAGGAGTATGTTTGATTTCAGCATTATTTGTTTCCATGATTTTTTAATTTACTGGTTTGATGTTTTTATTTTGTTTCTGCTTTTTGAATTGTTTCTTTAATCCTATTCCATAGATCGGGGTCTCTTGAAAAATTGCCTGATCCCCAATAATTATTTAATTCTTTCAATGCTCCCAGCAGTTCAGCCTTTTGGTCAATCAGTTGTTTCTTTTCTACTATCAAACTGATAATAAACTCGTGTTGGCTGCGCCCAAATTCCTTCATGTACTTCGCGCAGTATTCAGGGTCATTAACAAATTCGCTACCTCCTGGCGTTAGGCCGCAAAGAAGTTTATTTAAGGCTTCATTATCCGCTTTTAATTTGTCGTATTCGTTTACGGCTTTGCAAATAAATTCAGCATTTGCTTCTGTGTTTTCTGTTTCATCACAAGCGAAACTGCATACATCAAAATTTTCTTGTCCATCATCGTCTGCAAGTCTTAATAAATATTCTTCTAAAGAATCGCCTTTGTCAATAAAGAA
The DNA here is from genome assembly GCA_036566285.1 of Hanamia sp. Lineage (GTDB taxonomy): Bacteria > Bacteroidota > Bacteroidia > Chitinophagales > Chitinophagaceae > Ginsengibacter. The sequence goes on along the minus strand of DATCWN010000299.1, from coordinate 2,214 downwards.
TTTCCCTTTAGTGCGTGTTGGTTCGGTTGTTACTTTGTTATTTGTTTCCATGATTTTTATTTTTAAAAGGTTATCATTTTTTTGCATCTTTCAGCATTTTTCTGCTTTATAAATTGCTGCTGATATTCTTATATCTAATTCAGCATTCCACATAGTATCTTTTTCTTTCAAATAGCCGTTCTTATTCCTGCAAAATTTATCTCCAAGTTTATAAATGTATTCTTGCGCTTCTTTTAAAAGCTGCAATGCTTCAACTAAGGCGTCGTGGCCGTTTACTGCCTTAACTATAAAGGCTGCGTTTGCTTCGGCTTCTTTCAATTCTCCGCATATTTCAGCAATTGGATTAATTCCATCCTCGTCATTAATTTCGTGGATTTCAAATTTATTATCAAGCAATCCGGTTGAATGGATGCACAATTTATGTTTGAATGGTGTTACTGTATTACTTGTTTTCATGTTCTTTTAATTTACTGGTTTAAAAAGTTTTTCAATTTTTTTTGCGTCTCTCATAAGTCTGGGGTCTGTTGAAAGAACTGGTTCTGCATAGAATTTTTTTTGCTGGTCAAGTTGCTCCTGGTCGTTGATAATTGAGAAAGCATTCAGTACTTTATCGTAATCATTTTGGAGCGTGTTTTTCTTTTCAAGCATTAAGCAGGGGAATTTTGGCATTTCTTTTAAGTTTAATTTTTAGAATAATTTAATTTGGTTTGGATCTGTTTTTATTTTTTCTTCTTTTACTGTTTCATCAAAAAGCTCCGGCACCTTTTCACCTTCTTTCAGCAAACAGATAAACTCACCAGTTTTTCGGCAAAATATCTGTTTTGCGCTTGGTATGAATAAATCCTGGGCTTTCATGTATCCTTTTGAGCCTTTCTTTTTCATGAAATAATTATTGGGGGGATGGTTCTATTTTGAATGATCTTTTATTTCTCTTTCTTTATATTTCTTAAAGCGCTCCTTAGTCATTATTGAATCTGGGATATAGTTTTCAATACCTGGCCCATTTTGAATATCTTTATCCAGTATGGTAACTTCAATATCGGAATTGGAAACAAGTGCTTGGATGTAGCCGCCTTTGATTGTGATAAAAATTTTCGTTTTCATGATTATACTTTTAAAATTATAAATAAGGTTAAGAAATTAAATTTGGTCAATGTATGCGCTGATTGTTTCCCATGTAATTCCATAATTACAATCATGGTTGTCTTTCATCATTTTTAAAACTTTTCTGGCCTGATCTTCGGTTATTTCCTTTTCATCCTGTTTTGCCTGCTCCATTACATCATCAATGCTCCAAACTATTGAAATAGTGTTACCGTCTGCATCATCATTAGAACGATCTTCAATAGTTATAAAAAGATTTTTAAGGTTCTTAATACCTCGCTGCCTAACATCGTAAAACCTTGTTATCTCAATAGGTTCTTTTGTTTCAGTAATTTTAGAAAGTGCAGGACAATAACCTTGCGGAAATCCTGGCAATAGGTTAAGTACTTTCATTTCATCTGCATGGTCTATTTTATTTTTAACCTTTACTTTTTTGTAGCCAGTAAATTTATTTTCATGGTCAAAGGTTGGAACTGATAATGTTTTCATCTTTTATTTTTTAATGAAGTGGTATTTAATAATTTCAACGGGGTTTAAATAGGAGAGCTGAATTTTCAGCCCTCCTAAATTTTTTACTGAATTTCTAATTCATTGAACTCTTTCTCACATGCAGGATGTGGGTCTAAGCCGTTGTTACTAAACCAAATTGCGGCTGTTTCATTATCAATTCCCTCATAGGTTTCTTTACGGCCTTGCCAATCGCTCCAATGATTAAGAATAAACCTGCCGCCTTTTGTCCTGTAAATTGCTTCATGCTCAAACTGATTGCCCGTGGCTTTGCTTATAAAGTTGCTGCCGTTGTGGTAGGTTTCTTCTTTGAAGCATTCTGCTGTTTCTTCTGAAAACCATTTTCCTGAACCGTCTGTTAATGCTATTCTTTTTGACATTTTTTTTCGGGAAGGTTGCCCGATACCTTTTAAGTTTAAAATAAATTCCGCGTGGTTCGATTAAATAGAATTGGTATTTTGTTTAGCTTTGTATTTTCGATTGTGATTTGCTTTCAACCGCACCCGTCTTAATTGATGGGTGTTTTGTTAAATTCAATCTCATTCCTTCGTAGCTGGTTAACGATGTGAATATAAGAATGGTTTACTTTTTCTTTGCAGCCAT
>DATCWN010000184.1:0-3414 GCA_036566285.1 Hanamia sp. | reverse complement strand
ATAGCGCCTCCACCTTTTCGTGGTCGTCTCGGGATGCTCCAACAATTGGCCATTGTAGCAGGTATATTACTGGCTTTTATTTCTAATTATTTAATTGCAAACGCGGACTATTCATTTTTGACTAATGAGAATCATTGGCGTTTCATGCTGGCCGCGGCATTGATTCCTTCTCTCATATTTTTCATGCTCTTATTATTAGTGCCAGAAAGCCCCAGATGGCTGATATTAAATCATAAATTGCCGCAAGCCCGAAAGGTTTTTGGTAAAATTCATGAAAAGCTTGATGCTGATACTGAAGTTGAAATGGTTCTTTCGGATATTAAAAAGGATAACAAAAGAATGAAATTTCCTGAAATATTTTCTACACGTTTCAGAAAAGTGGTATTGATAGGAATTGTATTTGCCTCCATAGCTCAACTGACCGGAATAAATATTATTTTCTATTATGCACCTCTGGTTTTTGAAAAGACACATGTAGGTGGAAGCGCCTTATTTCAAACCATTTTAACAGGTATTGTCAATCTCATTTTTACACTTATTGCTTTTGCATTAATTGATAGGATTGGAAGGAAGAAATTGTTGTTGGCAGGTTCTGCGTTAATGGGCCTTTGCATGTTATTGATTGGATATTTATTCTACACAGATAGAATAGATAATTATTTTATACTAATTACAATATTCGTTTATATAGCTGCATTTGCTTCTACCTGGGGTGCAGTATTATGGGTGTATGTAGCAGAAATATTTCCCAACAGAATTAGAGGACATGCAACTTCCTTTGCAGTATTTGGGAATTGGGTAATGAATTCTATTATTTCTTTCACTTTCCCGGTTATGTTATCCGGACTGGGGCCTGCGAATACTTTTTTTATTTACGGGATTATTAATCTGGGAATGATATTATTTGTAAACAGGTATATCTTTGAAACAAAGGGTATAGCACTTGAAAAAGTTGAGGAGTTATATGCTTAGGATAATACAAGCCGAAATTTATCATGGGAAACTATTATCTTTTACAAAAGAATTTTTTTGGTTAAAATTTGAATATAATAGTAAGAAACACTCAGGGAAATGCTGATAGATTAATATGTCCTTGAAATTATTAAATTTTGATGAAAAATGTTTGGTTGATTCCGGTAGGGAATTTACTTAAGATACATTCTAAAATTGTAACATATTATGAAAAGAAGAGAAGCATTATCTTCAATGGCCATCCTGTTTGGAGGAGCTATAGTAAGCACAGAAGTTCTTTTTTCTTCTTGTAACTCCGATCTGAAAGAGGCAGCATTTACTGAAGATACTATAAAGCTCTTAGATGAAATTGGGGAAACAATTATCCCGTATAGTACTTCGTCACCAGGAGCCAAAGCTGCCAAGATCGGAGAGTTCATGAAGGTGTACGTAATGGATTGCTACAATGAGACCGATCAGAAAACATTTCTTGAGGGGATCAATAAGTTCAGGAATCTAAGTAAGGAAAGGTATGGAAAAGAGTTTTTAAAATTGACTCTTTTACAAAAACAGGACTTACTAAATACACTCGAAATAGAAGCGCAAGAGCATGCTCATACCAACCGTAAAAGAAAATCTACTGCAGAGAACAAAGACGCTATTCAAACGGGGAAACCGCAACAAGATGATAAAAGTAAAGCGGAAGACGGTAGCAGTCATTATTATTCAATGATTAGGGATTTAACTTTATTGGGATATTTTACTTCCGAACCAGGAGCCACCAAGGCTTTGCGATATGTGCAGACTCCAGGATCATACAATGGTAATGTTCTGTACAAAAAGGGAGACAAATCCTGGGCGATGTAAACAGAATTTGGAAAAATTATTTTAATTATAAATCTTAACTAAAATGGGGGATATAAATTCAAAAGGGGTAAGTCAAAATACCTACGATGCTATTGTAATTGGCTCAGGAATAAGTGGTGGATGGGCTGCCAAAGAGCTATGTGAGCATGGGTTAAAGACTTTGGTTTTGGAAAGAGGCAGGAAAGTGGAGCATCTGATAGATTATCCAACAATGATCAAAGATCCCTGGGATTTTCCTCACCGTAATCAATTATCATTAAAGGTCAAAGAAGAAAATCCGATAGTCTCAAGATGTTATGCGTTCAGAGAAGATGCGATGCATTTTTTTGTAAAAGACAAAGAGCACCCCTATGTTCAGGAAAAACCTTTCGATTGGATAAGAGGATATCAGGTAGGAGGAAAGTCTTTAATATGGGCCAGGCAAACACAACGATGGAGTAAATATGATTTTGAGGGGCCAGCGAGAGATGGATTTGCTGTTGACTGGCCCATCCGGTATTCTGATATAGCTCCGTGGTATAGCCACGTTGAAAAATTTGTAGGCATCAGTGGTAATAAAGATGGATTAGAAACCTTACCTGATGGAGAGTTTTTGCCCCCTTGGGAGATGAATGTGGTTGAGAAAGAAGTCAAAAAAAGAATTATGGAAAATTATAAGGATCGCAATGTAGTCATTGGCCGTTGCGCTCACTTAACCCAACCTAAAGAAATTCATTTGCAACAAGGCAGGGGCAAATGTCAGGCGAGGAATTTATGCCAGCGTGGGTGTCCCTTTGGCGGTTATTTTAGTTCCAATTCTTCCACCTTGCCTTGGGCAGCAAAAACAGGAAATCTGACACTACGTCCGGATTCTGTAGTTCATTCCATTATTTATGATGATAAAAAGGGCAAAGCAACCGGGGTTCGGGTTATTGATGCACACACAAAAAGGGTTACGGAATATTTTGCAAAGATTATTTTTGTAAATGCTGCTGCTTTAAATACAAACCTGATTCTGCTCAATTCAATTTCATCACGTTTCTCAGATGGGCTTGGTAATGATAATGGTCTATTAGGTAAATATGTTGCTTTCCAAAATTATCGTGGTACACTATCTGCTGATATGGATGGATTTTTAGACTCCTATTATTACGGCCGCCGTCCATGTGCCGTGATGATGCCTAATTTTAGAAATGTATATAAACAGGAAACAGATTTCCTTCGTGGTTATATGGTGTTTTTCAGTGCTGGCCGTTCCGGATGGGGGCATTCCGTAGAGGGAGAGCAAATAGGCGAAGCCTTTAAAGAAGCAAAAACAGAACCGGGCAATTGGCACGTTTCCATGATGATGCAGGGGGAAACCATTCCCAAAGAAACGAATTACGTTCGATTGAGTAAAGACAAAAAAGATGAATGGGGTATGCCCTTATTAACCATCTCTGTAGGATACGATGATAATGATGAAAAATCCATGAAAGATTTTTTAACCCAGGGTGCCGAAATGCTTGACAAAGCTGGATGTAAAAATATTACTACCCGGGATAGTAAACAGGCTCCTGGCCTGGATATCCATGAAATGGGAGGAGTAAGGATGGGTAAAGACCCCAAAACCTCCCT
>DATCWN010000280.1:0-4373 GCA_036566285.1 Hanamia sp. | reverse complement strand
ATGCACATTGCCGAAAATAAATCACTTGCCGTTCAGAAAAAATTACTTACTAACGATGATGTGTACACGATAATTGCTGCCGACACCATTGTGGTGCTCGAAAATAAAATTATTGGTAAGCCCGCTGATCGTGAAGATGCTATAAAAATTCTCTCTGCGCTTTCAGGGAAAACTCATGAAGTGATTACAGGCGTTTGCCTTTTATCTTCTTCAAACGAAAATGTATTTACAGAAAAAACCAAAGTAATTTTTAATGAACTTACCCTTGATCAAATTGAATATTACGTTGACAAATACAAACCTTACGATAAGGCCGGTGGGTATGCCATACAGGAATGGATTGGTATTGTTGGTGTAAAATCTATTGAAGGTGATTTTTACAATGTAATGGGATTGCCGGTGAGCAGGGTAGTGAAGGAATTAAAAATTATGAATTAAGAATGAATTGTAATGATTGATGCTATCTAAATTATTCTTTAATAAACAGTTCATCAAAAATTTATTTATCTTTCTTCCTCAAAACCTAATTGATGAAGGAAGACCTTCTGCAATACATCTGGAAATTTCAATATTACAACAACCATGAATTGAGATGTACAAATGGTGATGAAATTTTAGTGATTCATCCCGGCAGTCATAATCAGAATCAGGGGCCCGATTTCACGCAGGCAAAAATCAAAATCAGTGATACTTTATGGGCCGGCAATGTGGAACTGCACATTAATTCTTCTCATTGGAATTTGCATCATCATTCTGAAGACAGTAATTATAACAACATCATTTTGCATGTGGTTTGGAATCATGATGCAGAAATAAAAGATGTTTCCGGAAATAATTTACCCACCCTTGAATTACAAAGCAGGGTTTCCAAATTGTTATTGGAAAAATACCGGCAGCTAATGCAAAGCGCTAAATTTATTGCGTGTGAGAATCAACTTCATCATGTGAATGAGTTGACACTGAGTCATTGGAAACAGAGACTTGTTGCCGAACGATTGATCAGCAAATCAGAAAATGTTCTTACTATTTTTAAACAAACCAATGATCATTGGGAAGAGACTTTTTGGTGGCTTATTGCCGCCAATTTTGGTTTAAAAATCAATAGCTCTTTTTTTCAAAAGATTGCGCAATCCTTACCCGTTGCTGTTTTGGCAAAGCATAAAAATAATATCGTGCATTTAGAAGCATTGCTTTTTGGGCAAGCCGGTTTATTGAATAAAGATTTTGTTGAAAAATATCCAGCGATGCTACAGAAAGAATATCAGTTTTATCAAAAAAAATATAAACTGAAACCGGTAGAAGGGGAGTTGTATTTTTTAAGAATGCGCCCGGCCAATTTTCCAACGATCAGGTTGGCTCAATTAGCAGAATTGATCCATGAAAGCGAGCATTTATTTTCTAAAATAAAAGAAGCTGATTCAGTTTTGCAAGTAAAAAAAATGTTTTCAGTTATAGCCAATGATTACTGGCATTACCATTATATTTTTGATGAGGAAGCCGATTATAAAATAAAAACTTTGGGGAAGCAAATGGTGGACAATATTATCATCAACACTATTGTGCCGGTGCTCTTTGCTTACGGTTTACATCATAATGAAGAAGCCTTAAAAGAAAAAGCCATTAAATGGCTCGAAGAGATATCGCCTGAAAAAAATGTAATTACGAAAGGGTTTGAAAATCTAAACTTCGAACACAAAAATGCTTTTGATTCACAGGCTTTCATTCAATTAAAAAATGAATATTGCAATCATAAACTTTGCCTGCAATGCGCTATTGGTAATTCTATTTTGAAATACCTCCCCAACCCTCCAAAGGAGGGATTAAAAAACTTCTGATTTTCCGAAGGAATTATTTTCTGCTTAGAACAAATTTGAGTTAGGGTTATTAAGCCTCTCCTCCGGAGGGGTTGGGGAGGCCTTCCCATTTATAATTCAACACCAATTCAATGTCCGGATGTACACTTTTTGCAACAGGACAATTGTTCCCTGTTTTTTCTAAAATTAACCTTTCTTTTTCATCACCGTTTGCGGGCAAAAAAACTTCAACTTCAATTTTAGCAACCCTTCGCGGATCGCTTGCCATATGTTTGGTTACTTTAGCTTTTGCGTTTGTAATATCCACCTTCATATCGGCAGCTTTTATTCCCATGGTGGTCAACATGCAGGTAGCAAGTGAGACACAGAGCATATCGGTAGGCGAAAATCTTTCGCCTTTACCATGATTATCAGTAGGCGCATCCGTCTCAATCTGGGTTTTACTTTGAATGTGTTCAGCCTGGCAGCGCAAATTTCCTGTATAAATTATTGAAGCAGTCATTGTCTTATTTTTGTATAAATTTACAGCACTAATTTTAATTAAAACAAATGCGGAAAATCATTTTCATTTTAATAATTACTGCCATTTCATCTAATTGCTTTGCACAAAGTAAGAAGAAGCAGCGACAGGAAGAAAAAAGGACACACATCAATGATTTGATCAGGCAGGAGGAAGAAGGAATTATTTCTTATAAAAAAAGTTTTGTTTTTGGCGCCAAACTTATCAATGATGGTTATGGTGTTTTTTTTGAAATCGGTAGGGCAAGTTCTATAAAAAAATCTCTTTTGTATCAATTAGAAATCAGCGAGCGTAAACATAGTAAAGAAGAAAAGCAGGGCAGCATTTATTCAAACACCATTCCTTTAATTTATGGAAAAGAAAACTTTTTTTATCCTGTAAAGTTAGGTGTGCAGCAACAGATTCTTTTGGGAAATAAATCCAATAAAAACGGTGTGAGCGTTACTGGAAATTATGGTGGTGGTGTTTCCCTGGGTTTGCTAAGGCCTTATTATATACAAGTGGATAAGGATGGCCAGATAGAATATATAAAATACAATTCGCCGGACAGTGTCATTTTTTTTAATAGTGCTATTTATGGAGGCCCCTCATTTAGCAAAGGCTGGAGTGATATGACAGTTACTCCGGGATTGTATGCGAAAGCTGCGCTCCGCTTTGATTATGGAAGTTATAACGAAATAGTTTCGGCAATTGAAGTGGGTATTACCGGAGAATATTACACAAAGAAAATTCCGCAAATGATTTATAACGAGCAAAAGCAATTCTTTTTTGGCGCCTACTTTTCTCTTTTATTTGGGAAAAGAAAATAAGAATTTTTTAAGAACACAAATTTAAATTTCAATAGAAAAAAGAATAATTAATGACAGAAGAAATTGTAAATGCAGAAGAACCGAGAATTAAAAAACCCTCATGGCTGCGCGTAAAATTACCAATAGGCGAAGAATACAAGCAAGTAAGAAACATCGTAGATACGCATAAATTACACACCATTTGTGAGAGCGGCCATTGCCCCAATATAGCAGAATGCTGGGGAAAAGGTACCGCTACATTTATGATACTCGGCAACATCTGCACGCGGAGCTGTGGTTTTTGCAATGTTGCCACAGGAAGGCCCCTGGCTGTAGATTTAGGTGAGCCAAAACGCGTAGCCGAGGCTATTCAATTAATGAAAGTAAAGCATGCGGTAATTACTTCTGTAGATCGTGATGATTTAAAAGACGGTGGATCCATTATCTGGTACAATACCATTAAAGCGGTTCAAAATTTAAACCCAGGTACTACATTAGAAACACTTATCCCGGATTTTAAAGCGGAAGAAGAAAATATTCAACGCATTATTGAAGCAGCTCCCAACGTGGTGAGTCATAACATAGAAACCGTAGAGCGTTTAACCCGCTCCGTTAGAATACAGGCAAAGTATTGGAGAAGCATGGAGACATTACGCATTTTGAAAAGAGGAGGTATGCGTACAAAGAGCGGCATCATGCTTGGCTTAGGAGAAACTAAAGAAGAAGTAATACAGACCATGCGCGATCTTAAAGAAAGTGAAGTGGATGTAATTACCATTGGCCAATATATGCAACCAAGCCCAAAACATTTACCGGTGAAGCGATTTGTCCATCCTGATGAATTTAAGGAATTGCGTGAGATCGGCTACCAGCTTGGATTAGATTACGTGGAAAGTGGGCCGCTTGTGCGCTCTTCTTACCATAGTGAATGGCACGTGATCGCTGGTTTGGGTAGAAAACAATGGGAGAAAGAAATAGCATTAAAGGCTGCCAGGAATAATTAGATGACGCCTGTCAATTAAATACTGTTTACAATGAAACAATTGCTATACTTTTTTGTGTATATAGGTATAGCAGTGATAATGCCTTTTGCTTCTTTTGCACAATACATTCTTAATGGAAATGCAATCCAGGAAAGTTGTAATTGCTACCAGCTTACACAACCTGCCGTCAACCAGAGTGGGAGTGTATGGGAAAGTACTAAGATCAATCTCAATGATTCCTTTGATTTTTCCTTCAATGTCTATCTGG
>DATCWN010000212.1:0-2092 GCA_036566285.1 Hanamia sp. | reverse complement strand
TATAGATTAAAAACGGTAAGCGAAAACGGCCAGGTTATTTACAGTAAGGTCGTAAGATTATCTATTGGAGAAAAAGAGAAAGGAACGGTAAGCATTATGCCAAACCCGGTAAAAGATATAATGCGATTGAATATTTCCTCTTTCACCGACGAAACGATAGAAGTATCCATATACGATTTTGCAGGCCGCCAAATGAAAACCATTCATTCGGAGATACGAAAAGGTAAAAGCAATCTAAAGATTTCAGATTTTCAAAGTTGGCCACGAGGCATTTATTCTGTGAAGGTATTGTTGGGTAATCATGTATTTATTAAGAAAATGGTACTAACAAAATAGAAATACATATTAGCGCCACGCATCCGAAAAAAATTTTTTCATTTTTCATCTTCTCTTCATGTTCGCATTTTATGTTTGCTTTAATTAATAATGCAACCATAAAATAAGGTTATTATTGATGGGATACCATCCTAAAAAATAAATTGGAATAAAAGTTGCATAATAAGCCTGATATTAAAACCTCTTTAACTAAATTTAAATTCATCATGAAAGTAAATTCCTCAAAGGCACTATTAAGTATTGCTTTTTTATTCAGTTGTATATTATTTTTTTCCTGCCAGAAAAGCAACGGCATTGGCGACAATAACGATAAAGCAAGGTTGCAGGTTCGTCTGACCGACAGCCCCGATCCCAATGTAAAAGAAGTATGGATTGATGTAAAAGAAGTACGCATAAACTTGAAGGACACCAACGAGATTGTCCTTGATGGTGCACATCCCGGACTGTATAACCTGTTGGATTTAACCGACGGAAAAGATACCTTACTGGCAGATGCCCAAATTCCTACGGGAGATATTTCCCAGATACGCCTGGTACTTGGTGATAACAATTATATTATTACCAAGAGTGGAGAAAAAATTGATTTGACTACACCCAGCGCACAGCAATCAGGATTAAAGGTCCAAATTCACCAAAGCGTAACAGGTGGCGTATTATACCGTTTAATATTAGATTTTGATGCCGGCAAATCCATAGTAAAAGCGGGAAACAGCGGAAAGTATATTCTGAAACCAGTGTTGAGAGTTATTTCATTTGTTGCATCAGGAGGTAATTTAAAAGGAACCGTAGTTCCCGATTCAGTAAGAACATCCGTGTATGCTATTAATGGAGTTGATACGGTTGCATCTACCTACACAGATACATTGAATGGTAATTTCCTCTTTAATGATATTCCTGCAGGAAGTTATTCACTTTCTTATGTACCTTCCGATACAAGTTTTAAGGATGCACAACGTAACGTTTCCGTTACCTTAGGGCAAACCGCTGTAGCAGATACAGTCGTACTTGAAAAAAAGTAAAATTATAATGATACTTCAAAAAGGAGACTGTCTCAAAGCAGACAGTCTCCTTTTTATTTTTTCAAAAAAGACAAGCCTCTTCTTCTTATCGTTGGATGATCAATTTACGTTGCAATACCTGGTTATTGACTTGCATGCGACATATATACACGCCTGCAGCTAAACGGTTTCCTTTAAATGAAAGATTGTAAATACCCGGACCTTTTTCTCCCTCAAAAACGGTATATATTTCACGGCCTTCAATATTAAATATTTTAATGCTTACCTTACTTTGAGTCGAAACCTCAAAATTAATAGTGGTATTTAAAGCAAAAGGATTAGGGTAAACATTTAGGTTATCTTTCAGCACCACTTTTTGAAGTGCTCCATTTTGTTGAGCAAGTCTTGCAGCAGGTTCACTTACTTCAAAAGGTCGCATCATATCATGATCTTCATGGCTTAGAATGTGACAATGCCATTCATATCTCCCAGGAAGATCAAATTTTGCAATTACTCTGGTTACTTCGCCAGGCAGCATTACGTAAGTATCTTTCCAGCCATCCTGATCCACATTAAATACTTGTGGCTGACCTATTAACCTGATATTGCTCAGTATTCCTGTTGCATCGTCCTGGGTTCCCGTAAATTTTTGACGACTGATAGCCTGAAATTTTACGAGATGCAAATGAATAGGATGCGCATCAACAGTAGTGTTATAAAATTCCCATACTTCAGTATCGTTCAGCTTTATATTTTCT
>DATCWN010000101.1:0-7174 GCA_036566285.1 Hanamia sp. | reverse complement strand
AACACCAGGAACTGTATGGAAAAGTTCCTTACGGCTTTTTGTATGCGTATAATCCTCAGAATTTTTTAAAACGTGGGGCAAAGCCGTATCCTAATTCATTCAATTCCAAATTATATTATCAAATGGTGGGCAAGGATGGCGACTTTATTGTAGGCAGCGACATAGGCAATTTTGATTTCAGAAAAGAATTAAAAAATTTGAAAATGCCCGTTCTCATTTACGGAGGAAGATACGACCGGGTAGCTGTTCCTTCCATGATGGTAAAGTATAAAAAATATTGTCCGCAGGCAAAGTTTATAATGTTTGAAAAATCAGGACACAATCCACAGGTGGAGGAGCCGGAAAAATTATTTCCTTTAATTGAAAACTTTTTGCATCAATAAATAATCCTGCTTTTATCAATAACATTTTTTAATACAATTTTATTTCTCTTTTAACCTGTATTTTTTATTTACTTTCGGATTATTAAAATACTGATCAAGTTCTTCAGTATCGGAAATGTCTTCCACCACCGGCACATCAATCAACTGAAGTTGCACCTGTTTCAATTCTTCTTTAAGCTTTGTTGTTTTTTTAATAATATCAAAGTCTTTATCGCCGATAAGCAAATTGTCGGTAAGTAAATATTGCAACCTTTTAATATCACTTCTTACCAAAGAGGCAGAATTCTGTTCATAATTTTTATTAGGCGCAGCGGCTTCCTTTACCGGTATAAGAGCTACGCCCACACTCGGTAAAATCTTCCCGGTGGTTTTTCCACCATCCCCTGGCAAAGATGAAAAAATAGTTCCGCCAAGCGCTGTTGATGCGGAAGTGAGATCGAATGTGGTTCTTGTATTTTTAGTAGTTTTTACTTTTTTATCCAGAATCCGGAAGGTACTTTTCAATTGTATAATGTACGTTTCAATATTTTTGGATATGGCATTATACTCAAGCAAACGTTGGGGATAATTAATAGTCGCTCTTACTATGATGTTTACTATTGCTGTATCACGGTTAAAAAATTTATCAACGCCTATAAATTTAACAATGAGTTTTTTTTGTTCAATATTTTCAGCCTCTTTTATAAAATCGTAAGGGACTACCCAGGTAAAATTATCGCCGCAATGTGCAACGGGCGTTAAGGAGCGAATAGGAAAATTGCTAAAATAGGTAATGCTTTCCAGCGGAAAGCTTCCATCCTCGCATTGCAATTTAAAATTCAAAGTATCGCCCTCATCAATAGTAAGGTCTGCCCCAACGGTAGGTTTTATTTTAGAAGGAATAATATCTGTATTATAAAAAAGCAAAATAAATGTGGTATCCAATTCGTCTTTAGCATCGTTAAGATTCTGAACTCCGAGGCGCACTTTATACTCCTGGTCATATTTTAATTTGCCGGATAAAAAGAAAGATTTTTCAGCTTTGAAACGCAACCTGCCATTGTCTTTATTAATTTTTAAACCCACAGGAGAATTTTTTAAAAACCAATAATATTGGCTCGGATCCTTATTGATCTCAAAATTATAATCCAATGTAGAATCTACATGCAGCGTAAAATATGGGCTAAAATTTTTTATTCGCAATAACGTATCCACAGGTTTTATATAAACAGTATCCGGAGGTTTTATAAAAGAAGTATCCACATATCTTATCAAACTACTGTCGATTGTTACCTGGCTTTTTGCTCCCATTGAAAACGCCAAATACATTACAAGCAGGACGAATATTTTTTCAATTGACTTAATAACCATACGGACAAAAATATAAAACTAATGACTTATTACCTCAAAAGGATTGTTAGATTATTTTTAAAAGAAAATCCGTTCTTCTTTTACCGACGGGTTCTTCCTGTTCACCGACTTTTTACCCTTCTAAACCTAAACCTTCTTTTATAAAATAAAGGCAGAATATACATTTGTGCCATCAATTTAAAAATAAAAAAGAATTAAATGCCATGGAACAAAATGATGTAAATGAATATAGAAAAATAGGTAGCTCACGAATTGGGAGTGGCCTTATATTATTAGCCGCCGGATTATTATTGCTGGCTTATAAAATGGGCGCGCCTATTCCCGACTGGCTATTCACCTGGCCCGTGCTCTTAATCGTAATAGGATTCATATCCGGATTTAAAAGCAAATTTCATAACCCCGGTGCGTTCATTATGATTCTTATTGGCGGTATTTTTTTAATTGACCAATCAATGCCGGGAATTGATTTACACAATTATATAATTCCTATTATTCTTATAGCTGTTGGTTTGGTATTTATTTTGCGGCCAAAACGCGGCTGTGGTTTTCGGCATAGCAAGGATTGGAAAAAAATAAATCAAACAGAAGAGGGTTCTTCACCAAATTTTTTTAATGAAAATAAAATAAGCAGTGCAAATGAAAACGCCGAATATGTAAATATAAATGCAGTATTCAGCGGAGTTAAAAAAAAGATTTTATCCAAAAATTTTAAAGGCGGTGAAATAATGAGCTTCATGGGTGGTACTGAGATTAATTTTTTGCAGGCGGATATTCAGCAACACGTGGTGCTGGAAGTGAACAATATTTTTGGAGGTACTAAAATAGTGATACCGTCTAACTGGGATATTAAAAATGAAGTAACCGCGCTATTCGGGGGCATAGAAGATAAACGCATTATAAACAACATTATGCCGGACGCCAATAAAACCATTTTGCTTAAAGGCTCATGCGTATTCGGGGGTATTGAAGTATCTAATTATTAAACAACCAATAACACAGGAAAAACCCTAAAAATTTCTCACCCTATAAATTCACTTATATGAAATGGTATCTTGCAAAAATTGTTTATAGAATTATTTGCGGGGAAGGAAATCACACACCGCAATTTGATGAGCAGTTGAGGCTTGTGTATGCCGAAGATGACATGCATGCTTTTCAAAAAGCCAGGATAACAGGCGACAGGGAAGAAGACAATTTTTTGAACAGCCAGCAAAAACCGGTGCAGTGGAAATTCATTGATGTCTCAGAATTGCATCCACTCAATGATTTGATAGATGGTGCCGAATTGTACTCAAGAATATATGAAGAAGAAAACGCGGAAAATTATATCAAGCTGATAAATGACCGGGCCAAAAATTTGCATGAAACCTGCTTTCAAAAAACATTTTTAATGAATTAAAATTTCCTGTTTGGCGAATTCCATTCTATCCGATAAGCGTTTACGGTTCTTTTTCTCAGCCTGGTGGCTGGTGTGGATGGTGCTTCAATACATTATTCTGAAGCAATTGAATATTGATGACTTACATGCTCTTGTGGATAGTATTTTAAGCAATGTACTTCTGGCCGTTAGTTGTTTTTTTATCAGCAACAACATGAAATATTATTTGCCACGGCAGGAAAAATATTGGTATATTTTAGTGTTGAGCGTGAGCGCAAGTTTTTTATGGCTGTTGGTTTTGCAGGGCGCCATGTGGATGTTCTTCAAAGAAGGCGACCCATATTTTCAATTTATAAAAGTATCATGGGGCATTAGGTTTGGCGCGGGCTTTTTATTAATAAGCAGTATGAGCATGTTTAGTTTATTATGGTACAGCCAGCAGGAACAAGGAGAAATGGACAACCGCAAAAGAGAAATGGAAAAGATTTCGAAGGAGGCCGAATTATTCAAACTAAGGCAACAATTGCAACCACATTTTTTATTCAACAGTTTAAATTCCATAAGCGCCCTTACAGCAAGCCATCCTGAAAAAGCAAGGCACATGATTCACCAGTTAAGCGATTTTTTACGCGGCACTTTAAAAAAAGATGAACATCAATGGAATACCCTCCAGGAAGAACTGGAATATTTGCAGCTTTATCTTGAAATAGAAAAAGTGAGATTTGGTTACCGGCTGCAAACCCAAATAATTTATAGCAATGACGTATTGCAATTTAAATTGCCTGCGTTGCTTTTGCAACCGGTAGTAGAGAACGCCATCAAATTCGGATTGTATGATACTACGGGAAGAGTGCTAATAAAACTGGAAGCGATTGCGGAGCAGAATAATTTAAAAATTATGATACAAAACCCATTTGACCCGGAAACCTCGCAACCTTTGAATGGAACGGGCTTTGGCCTCACTTCTATAGAGAGAAGATTGTTTCTTTTATTTGCCAGGCACGACCTTTTAAAAATAAAAAAAGAGAAAGAATATTTTATCACTAGTATACTTATACCGCAAACTCTTTTATAAATGAAAGTTATCATTGTTGACGATGAACCGCTGGCCAGAAGTATTGTAAAAGAATATTTACAAACAGACACAGGTATAGAATTGGTGGCGGAATGTAATGACGGTTTTGAAGGAATAAAAGCCATTCAACAATACCAGCCTGAACTTATTTTTCTGGACATTCAAATGCCCAAAATAAATGGATTTGAAATGCTGGAACTTATTGAGAATCCTCCGGCTGTTATTTTCACAACCGCTTTTGATGAATTTGCTATAAAAGCTTTTGAAATAAACGCCATAGATTATTTATTAAAGCCTTTTAGCAAAGAAAGGTTTGACAAAGCGGTTCAAAAATACCAGCAACAAAAAAATTCACATCAAATACAAGCCGTAATAGAAACGGCTGCCCAATCACCGGCGCAGCAAAACCGTGTGGTGGTAAAGGATGGAAGCAAAATAAAAATAATTCCGGTGAATCAAATTCATTATCTGGAAGCCGCAGATGATTATGTAAGAATTATTACCGCCGATGGAAGCTTTTTGAAAAAGCGTACCATGAATTTTTTTGAACAATCATTAAGCGCTTTTCATTTTGTAAGAATTCATCGTTCGTATATTGTAAACACACAATTGATAACCCGAATAGATGCTTATGAAAAGGACAGCCATTTGGTATTGCTAAATACCGGCGCTAAATTACCGGTAAGCAAAGCCGGCTATGCAAAGCTGAAAGAAGTGTTGGGAATATAGTTTGATTTTAGATTTACGATTTCAGATTGACCATTCACCATTGCGCATTGCCCATTGTCCACAAAAAAACCTTCCATTAAAGAAGGTTTTTAAAAAGATTGCAATAAATTTTTTGTAAATAATTACCTGAATTATTTTCTACCACCGCCAATAACAGCACCTATCTTAAGACCCAGGTAACCCATTTTTTGACCTACAAAATTATACTCTACTCCTAAACGTAAATGGCCGTACTCAAATCCACCGCGGGCCATAAAGCCAAATTTTGAAGATACCGGAATATTATCCAATGATGTATTGTCGCTGTCAAAATCCACACTTGCAAAAGTATAAATACCTGTACCCGCACCAGCGAAAGGCCTGAATTTCTTATTGGAGAAATAATAATCTCCGGTCGCGAGATAAGAATAGTTGGCTTTGGCACTGCCGCTTTCGCCTTCCATATCCAAATTAGCCATTACAGCACCTTCCATACGCAGGCCGACTGATAATTCGTCCTTGAGGGCATATTTAGGTTCCACTACAAATAATACTCCTGCCTTAGTACCCGATCCGCCGGATTCCTGTGGCATGGCATAGCCAAGGCTTACATCCACTTTAAACTTTTTAAATATTCTGTCGCCTGTTTCAGAATCTTGTGCATTCACTAATTGAAAAACGAGAAGTGCCAATGCAAATGAGAGTAACTTTTTCATGTTTTATTTTTTTGATTTTACTGGTTTACTTATGTTTTTAGAATGTTCGTTTTGCATTAATTTTTATTGTATTTCCATTGCTGTCTTTGAAGGTTCCGGAAATTTGGTCTTCACTCAAATTGCCTATTACCTTACCATCCATTGTCAAAACTCCTCCGCCGGATAAGGTTCCTTCAAAATCGCCATTAGATGCCCCTCCAGTTTTTCTTGAAGAGCCGCCAAACATGCCTAATGATCTTGAAAGAAGAAGATTGAATGTCCCAGTCTCAGGTTTGCTGTTATCGTAGGTTCCCTCGAAGCATTCAATTAATGCAGTGGAGGATTCCTTAACGAGATTAAACTGTGCGGTGGCATGTCCCGGAATATTTGATGAAGTAACTATTGGATTGCCACCATTGGCATCCACCTTAAAGGTAATAGTTACCGATCCTCCATTCAATGTTCCTGTGAAAGGGGCTACATAGGCTACGCCCGAAATCCATGAAACGACTGAAGTAAGATTCACCGTAGTTCCATCAAGAACCATCGTAGCAGTAATCGTTGTTCCGCCATTCATTATATTAAACATGATGGTGCCTGTGGATCCTATAACAATTCCTTTATAAATACCTTTACTGCTACTATTGTTTGCTACTAAAGCATCAGGAGTAGTTTTGCAGGCTACACATTTATAAGGGTCTGCTTTTGAGGCGCTCTCTTTTTTACAACTGCTTATCGAAGTCGTTAATAAGATGTAGGTAATAAGAAAAAACCTGTATTTCATAATTTTTATTTTTCAATTGTTTTATAATAATGTGGTTTGAGAATTCTAAATGGTGAATAGCAATTCCTGAAACGCTAAATTATACGTTGTGATTGCCTCAGACAATGTGAAAAAAGTAGTAGAGGAAATGGTAGAAATAAGAATAGCAGTTAATCCAGTCCCGCTTTTCTTATGGCCTGCGCCTTATTGCGGGCATGCAGCTTCTCATAAATATTGCGGATGTGGGTACGCACCGTTTCTATGGAGATAAATAATTTGGCGGCAATTTCTTTATAACTAAAACCTTTCGATAACCATTGCAACACTTCTTTTTCACGGACAGATAATTTTTCTTTCGCATCTACATAAATCACATCCTGCTGAAATGCGTTTACCACTTTACGTGCAATTTCATTACTCATCGGGCTGCCTCCTTTCTTAATATCTATTAAGGCCTCAATCAATTTTTCAGAAGAAGTGTTTTTAAGAATATACCCGGTAGCGCCTGCCTTCAAAGCCTTGAAAACTCTGTCAGCATCATCATAAACGCTTAATATCATAAACTGAATATCGGGGCGCAAAGGTTTCAGCCATGTGATAAAATCTATCCCTGACCTTGCGGGCAATTGGATATCTGTGAGAACCAGTTCAATCAAATCTCCCAAATCCGATTCAAAAAATTGAATGGCATCTTCGGCATTTGCAAAACTGGCCACATGATTGAACTTCCCCGATCCTGCGATTAAGGCAGACAGGTAATTGCGGATTTGTTCATCATCTTCTATAATTATTATCGGAGTCATAGTGTTTTAAAGATAACCT
>DATCWN010000097.1:0-2883 GCA_036566285.1 Hanamia sp. | reverse complement strand
AGAAAAACATTAAAAACCATCAACGATAAAATCATTGAATTCCGCAGCCTGTTTGCCGGAAAAGATATGCAGGATTATATTTCAATGGTTTTGATTTGGTACGCCACAGAATCACTTAACAATAACAGCAAAACGTTTTCCGCTGATTTAATGGACGCGTTATTAAAAATGGAAAAGCAATTGGATGAAGTAGTATAATCGCGCCTTACTTAGTTTTCTGCTACTTAATTCACCGCTTAATAACTCGCCGTTTTTAACCTTATTTTTTTTCATTCTTATCTTTGCCCTCTTCATTTTTAATTTTAAGCTTAATGTCAGCAACAGAGTGGACGTATCTTGTATTTGGAATAGTACTCACATTTGCAATTATTTTTGACCTAGGTTTACTCAGCAGAAAAGGCCACACCATTACCATCAAACAAGCGCTTTTACAAACATTGTTTTGGGTATGCCTTGGCACCGGCTTTGGTTTTTTTGTATGGTTTGAAGATGGGCAAACCATGTCCATCGAATATTTCAGCGCCTACTTTATGGAAAAAGGATTAAGCATTGATAACATCTTTGTGTTCATTCTGATTTTCTCCTATTTTAAAATTCCGGAAAAGTTTGTCAACTGGGTTTTAATGCTGGGCGTCTTACTGGCCATTGTTTTGAGAATTATTTTTATTACCATAGGCATCGCGCTCATCCAGGAGTTTCAATGGATCTTATACATCTTTGGCGCATTCCTGGTTTACACCGGAGTAAAAATGTTCGTTGTAAAGAGCGATCATGAATTTGACCCACATGACAATGCGGTATATAAAATATTACAAAAAATATTCCGGTTAACCCACGATAATAGC
This sequence comes from Hanamia sp., assembly GCA_036566285.1. Lineage (GTDB taxonomy): Bacteria > Bacteroidota > Bacteroidia > Chitinophagales > Chitinophagaceae > Ginsengibacter. The sequence continues at coordinate 2,038 of DATCWN010000097.1, read as the reverse complement.
AGTGGTAAATTCAGTGTTATCATCAATGGGAAACGGCATTATACCATGCTTTTCGTAGTGTTTATCATGCTTGCTTTCACAGATGTTATTTTCGCATTAGACTCTATACCTGCGGTATTTGCCATTACCCAAAACGGCATGCTGGTTTATACCTCAAATATTTTTGCAGTGTTGGGCTTGCGTTCTTTATTTTTTGCATTGCGTGGCGCTGTACACAAATTCAGGTATTTAAAAGAAGGCATTGCTATTATATTAATTTTCATCGGCGCAAAAATGCTTGTTGATTATTTCGGATTTCATTTGCCGGTAATTGCATCGTTAATTGTTATTGTTGTTTGCTTCACCGGCTCTATTTTACTTTCCATTTATAAAAATTTCCTGGAAGCTAAAAAACAAAATGAACTTAAGTGAATGTAAGCATACACTATACTATTGAGCAGATTGCAAAAATTATCAACGGGAAATGGGGCCATAAAAATCCGCAGGCTGCACGTCCTTTATATCTTTCATTGGATAGCCGCAAAATTACTTTTCCCGAAAGCACTCTCTTTTTTTCCATAAAAACACCGCACCAAAATGCCAGTTTATTTATAGAAATTCTTTATAAAAAAGGAGTAAGGAGCTTTGTTACTGACGATAAAAATATTGACCCGGCAATTCTTCCCTTAGCCAATATCATTGTGGTTCCCAATACCATTACAGCGTTACAAAAATTAGCGGTTCATCATCGCAACCAATTCAAAGATTTACTTACCATTGGCATTACCGGAAGCAATGGAAAAACAATTGTGAAAGAATGGCTGAATCAATTGTTAGATAAAGATTACAGCATTGTTCGCAGCCCTAAAAGTTTCAACTCGCAAATTGGCGTCCCGCTTAGTGTTTTAAACATCAATGAGAAAAACAATCTTGCCATTTTTGAGGCCGGCATTTCATTGCCGGGAGAAATGAAAAAGCTTGAAAAAATAATACAACCAAACATTGGAATGGTAACCAACATAGGCAACGCGCATGATGAAGGTTTTAAAAACAGGAAGCAAAAAATAGCTGAGAAATTAATTTTATTTAAACACGCAAGCCATTTAATTTTTTGCGCAGATAATAAAGAAGTCGTTAGTGAAATAAATAAATTTAAAAATAAAAATACTCATCTGCAATTGTTTCCGTGGGGAAAAGGAGCCGATACTATTTTAGAAATAAAGGCCATTAAAAAAGGCAATTCTGATTGCACTATTGAAGCAGTTTATAAAAGGAAACGGGTTGCCATTACCATCCCATTTACAGATGACGCCTCTATAGAAAATGCTATTAATTGCTGGTGTGCATTATTTATTTTAGATAAAACCAGTGAAGAAATTTTTCAGCGTTTCAATTTGCTTTATCCTATAGCCATGCGGCTGGAACTGAAGCGCGGCATCAACAATTGCACCATCATCAATGATAGTTATAGCAATGATTTGCAATCGCTGAACATTGCGCTCAATTTTTTAAACCAGCAAAAACAGCATTCCGCGCGCACCCTTATTTTCTCAGATATTTTACAATCAGGATTATCATCGAAAGAATTGTATTCGCAGGTAGCGCGCCTTCTCCAGCAGAATAAAATTGACAGGCTTTTTGGTATCGGTAAGGATATTTCTTTATGTCAAAATGAATTTTCTTTTTTAAAAACCAAATTCTTTTTTGAAAGCACTGAAGACTTTTTAAAGAATATGCAAACGCATACTTTTCATGATGAAACCATTTTAATAAAGGGCGCCCGGCAGTTCGAGTTTGAAAGAATAAGCCATGTGCTGGAACAGAAAGTGCATCAAACTGTATTATCCATAAACCTGAATGCGCTGGTTCATAATTTGAAAAAGTATAAAGAAAAACTGGAGCCATCTACCAAAATAATGGCAATGGTGAAAGCATTCAGCTATGGCAGCGGCAGTCATGAAATAGCTTCTGTACTGGAATATAATAAAGTAGATTATCTCGCGGTTGCCTATGCTGATGAAGGAGTGGAATTGCGCAAGGCAGGAATTACGTTGCCCAT
>DATCWN010000457.1:0-4586 GCA_036566285.1 Hanamia sp. | reverse complement strand
TAAAAGTGCGGGTATATTTGCAGTGGAGTTATTTATTGATATCGATGACAATGTTTTGGTGAATGAAACGGCACCAAGGGTTCATAACAGCGGCCACCACACTATAGAAGCCAATTTTTGCTCTCAATTTGACATGCTCTGGCGCATTATGCTGGGTTACCCATTGGGAAATACAAATCCGATCATGCATTCTGCAATTGTAAATTTAATTGGCGAACCCAATTATAAGGGTGAAGCCAAATATGCTCAACTGAATGAAGTGTTGAAAATAGAAAATGTGTTTGTGCATATTTATGGGAAAAAAGAAACCAGGCCGGGAAGAAAAATGGGGCATGTAACCATACTAAGTAATGAGCGCCAGCATTTGATTCACATTGCCAATAAAATAAAACAAACCATTAAAGTAATCTCATAAAATTATGCGCAAACGCAGGATTGGAAGCAAATTAACGTCTTATGGTTTCAGCATTTTTAAACCGGTACTCTATATAATGAAATTGAAACCTATGAAAATAATGGTTGGGATGGTTTTGTTATTTATCATTTCTTCATGCGGCAGCAAAAGCAAACAAGACACTACGGTAAACTCCAAAAAGGCTGTCAATACAGCTTTGCAGGCAGAAGCTTACATTATAACCCCTACAGTTTTAAATGCCAACATCCTGGTGGCAGGCAGTTTACTACCTTTTGAAGAAACCGAAATTCATCCGGAAGTTTCTGGTAAAGTAGTAAAGGTTTCCATCACGGAAGGTGCATTTGTAAAACGCGGTACTTTACTTGCCAAGCTCTTTGATGGCGACTTGCAGGCTCAATTGAATAAACTGAATGTTCAACTAAAAATTGCGCACAAAACACAGGAAAGGCAGCAGGAATTATTAAAGATTGGCGGCATCAGCCAGCAGGATTACGATTTAAGTTTATTAAACGTAAGTACCATACAGGCTGATATGCAGATATTAAAAGCGGATATTAATAAGACAGTTATCCGCGCGCCTTTTGATGGAAAAATTGGATTTAAAAATATCAGCAACGGCGCTTACATTACCCCCGCCACTATCATTACCACCATCAGGCAGGTTAATAGATTAAAGCTCGAATTCAGTGTTCCTGAAAAATATTCCAACGTGGTAAAAGTGGGCAACCTTATTAGCTTTACTACTGAAACTACCTCTAAAAAATATTCAGCAAAGATCATAGCTACGGAATCAGGAATCACACAGGAGAACCGCAGCCTGAAAGTGTTGGCTGTTGTAGAGCATGTGGATAAAAATATTACCTCCGGTGGATTTGCCAATGTGGAATTTAATTTGGGTGATAATGCAGAGGCGGTCATGATCCCTACACAAGCGATCATTCCTCAGGCAAGAGATAAAAAAGTAATCGTTTATAAAAATGGCGTAGCCGATTTTAATACGGTAGTTACCGGTATTCGCGATTCAGCCAAAGTAGAAATACTAAACGGTCTTTCGATAGGCGACACAGTGATCACAACGGGTTTATTGGCCATAAAGCCAGGAAGTAAAGTTCAGATTTCATCTTTTAAAAAGTAAAAGCCAGTGAATATTTCTCTTACAAGTTTACGGCGCCCGGTATTTGCCATCGTAATGAACCTGGTAATTATTTTATTCGGCGTTATTGGATATACTTTTTTGGGTGTAAGAGATTACCCTGCCATTGATCCGCCCAATATTTCTGTAAGCACTTCTTATTCAGGAGCCAATTCGGATATTATTGAATCACAAATAACTGAACCACTTGAAAAAGCCATCAACGGTATAGCAGGTGTAAAAAATATCACTTCGTCCAGTAACCAGGGCAGAAGTAATATTAATGTAGAATTTGAGTTGGGCGTGGACCTCGAAACTGCCGCCAATGATGTAAGGGATAAAGTTTCAAGAGCACAACGCAGTCTGCCCCAGGACGTAGATGCGCCACCGGTGGTATCAAAAGCGGATGCAAGCGCCCAGCCCATATTAGCCATGACGGTGCAAAGTAATAAGCGCAACCAACTTGAAATAAATGAATATGCTGAAAACAATATTGTAGAGCGTTTACAAACCATTCCGGGTGTTAGCTCTATCAATATCTGGGGAGAAAAAAGATATGCGATGCGCATCTGGTTTAAGCCAGATAAACTGAACGCTTATAACCTTACCACGGATGATGTGCAGGCGGCATTGGAAACTCAAAGCGTGGAGCTTCCTGCCGGGAAAATAACCGGGGACAATACAGAACTATCCGTAAGAACTTTCGGAAGATTATATACCGAAGATGATTTCAGAAACCTGATTGTAAAAAATGTGAACGGCGCCAACATCAAATTGATGGATGTGGCCGACGTGGTGCTTGGGCCGGAAAACGTGGAATCGGTAATGAAAGAAAGCGGGGTGCCTATGATTATGTTGGCAGTGATACCACAACCCGGAGCCAATTACGTTTCCATTTCAAATGAATTTTACAAAAGACTTGAAAGCCTGAAGAAAGACCTGCCCGAAGATTTTAAACTGGATGTAGGTATGGATCAAACAAAGTTCATCAAACGTTCTATCTCAGAAGTAGAGGAAACTTTGTTGATTGCGTTATCGCTCGTTATTTTAATCATTTATTTATTCTTCCGCGATTGGATCATTGCACTTCGTCCGCTTCTTGATATTCCAGTTTCATTAATAGGCGCTTTCTTTATTATGTACATTTTTGGTTTTACTATTAATGTGCTTACCCTGCTCGCCATCGTACTGGCCACGGGCCTCGTGGTGGATGATGGCATAGTGATGACGGAAAATATTTATAAAAAATTTGAAGCCGGTATGCCCATTCACCAGGCAGCGCGGGAAGGTTCCAAAGAAATTTATTTTGCCATTATCTCTACCTCCATCACACTGGCCATTGTATTTTTACCCATTATATTTTTAGAAGGTTTTGTAGGGAGGCTCTTCCGCGAATTTGGAATTGTGGTGGCGGGAGCAGTGCTTATTTCGGCCTTTGTTTCGCTCACTTTAACGCCGGTATTGAATGTTAAGCTTACACGCAAAAGTGCAGGGCATACGTGGTTTTATCTAAAAACAGAACCCTTTTTCCGTGCCATGGAGAGCGGCTATAAAAACAGTCTTGCGGCCTTCATGAAGCTGAAGTGGATCGCATTTGTCTTGGTCGCTCTTTGTGTGGGTATCATCTATTTTATTTTTAAAGGCATTCCTTCAGAACTGGCTCCATTAGAAGATCGTAATCAATTCCGCATGAGCATAACTGCGCCGGAAGGAGCCACTTTTGATTATATGGATTCTTATATAGACAGCCTCAATCAGTTTATGATGGATTCTATTCCTGAAAGAACGATGCTGATTAGTATGACCTCTCCGGGCTTTGGCGGGGGTGCTGTCAATAGTGGCTTCCTCAATGTAATGATGACAGATCCCAAAGACCGTAACCGGTCGCAACAGGAAGTGGTGGACATGGTAAACAGAAACCTTAAACACTTTCCACAGGGAAGGGCTTTTGCCTCCCAGGAACAAACCATTTCAGTAAGCAGGCGCGGCGGCCAACCCGTTCAGTTTGTAATTCAGAATAATAATTTTGATAAAATAAAAAATGTACTTCCCCAATTTTTAGAAGAAGCCAATAAGAGTAATGTGTTGCAAGGGGTGGATGCCGATTTAAAATTTAATAAGCCTGAATTACGCGTCCAGATTGACCGTATGCGGGCGAGCGAGCTGGGGGTAAGTGTTGCAGAAATTAACCAGGCGCTTGAACTGGCCTATAGTGACAGAAGATTGGGCTACTTTTATAAGTCGGGAAAACAATACCAGGTGCTGGGGCAAGTGGACCGCGGCGACAGAGATGATCCGAATGATCTCTCAAAAATTATGGTACGGAATAGCCGCGGCGAAAACATTGGCCTGGATAACCTGGTAGCCACCGAAGAAACCTCTTCACCGCCCACGATCTATCATTTCAACAGGTATAAATCCGCTACTATTTCTTCAGGGCTGGCTCCTGGGAAAACGGTTGGTGATGGTATTAAAGAAATGCAGCGGATTGCAGATAAAGTTTTGGATGAATCCTTCAACACTGCATTGAGCGGCACTTCAAGGGATTATTCAGAAAGCTCCGGAAATACTTTGTTTGCCTTTGTACTGGCACTCATTTTAATTTACCTGGTTCTTTCCGCTCAGTTTGAAAGCTTTATAGATCCGTTCATTATTATGATCACTGTGCCACTGGCACTGGCAGGTGCGCTGCTTTCATTATGGGTCTTCGGACAAACATTCAATATTTTTTCACAGATAGGAATGATTATGCTTATTGGCCTGGTTACTAAAAATGGAATTTTAATTGTGGAGTTTGCCAATCAAAAAAGGAAGGCAGGGCTCAATAAAAAAGATGCGGTGATAGAAGCCGCTTTTCTAAGGCTGCGCCCCATATTAATGACAAGTCTTGCTATGTCATTAGGTGCCTTACCGCTTGCTCTCTCAATAGGAGACGCCAGTACCAGCCGCATTCCCCTGGGAATTGTAATTGTAGGTGGCATCATGTTTTCCCTAATTCTTACTTTATATGTAGTGCCTGCCATGTATGGTTATCTTTCA
>DATCWN010000531.1:0-4333 GCA_036566285.1 Hanamia sp. | reverse complement strand
ATTATTGCCGGCGCGGGAAATTCAATCTGGTATGCAAAAGGAGCGGCATGGCAGGCAAACGTTTCATCATCATCTTTTGAATCCATTTTACCGGATGCAGATGCGTATTATAAACAACAAAACATCTCAGTTCAAAATCATTCTTACGGAACGGTTGTAGAAAATAATTATGGTTTAAATGCCGTGGCTTTTGATAAAAGCGCTAATGATAATCAAGACTTGTTACATGTATTCTCTTCCGGCAATTCGGGTACATCCACCAGCAGCAGCGGCACATATTCCGGTATTGCTGGTTTTGCCAATCTTAGTGGTAATTTTAAAATGGCAAAAAACATTCTTACAGTAGGTGCCGTTGATTCTTTCGGAAATGTGGCTCCTCTTAGCTCGAGAGGTCCTGCTTATGATGGCAGAATTAAACCGGAGCTGGTAGCTTTTCAAAAAAACGGCACTTCAGAAGCAGCAGCACTTGTATCAGGAACTGCTTTGCTGCTTCAGCAGTATTATAAAACTGAAAATAAAGATAGCGTCTTACCATCGGCGTTAGTAAAAGCAATTTTAATCAATTCAGCAGACGATGTAAATAATCCGGGTCCGGATTATGCTACCGGTTTTGGAAATATGAATGCCATGAAAGCAATGGAAATTATAAAAAATAAACACCTGCTTAAAGGTGAGATTTCCCAGGACGCTACACAATCTATTTCAATAACTATTCCTGAAAAAACAACGCTGCTGAAAGTTACTCTTGTATGGAATGACCCTGCTGCTTCTGCGTTGATTCCAAAGGCTTTGGTGAATGACGTGGATCTTGAAGTGACTTTGCAGGCGTCAAATACAAGCTGGAAACCCTGGGTGCTTAGCTCAGTTGCAAATCCTGATTCATTAAATAGTTTGGCAAAACGAAAAAGAGACAGTTTGAATAATGTGGAAGAAATAACTATTCAAAATCCAATGTCCGGAAATTATAAGATAAATATTAGAGGATACAATTTACCAACCGGCACACAAGAATATTATGTAGCCTACAGCCTTGATACACTCAATTCATTTAAATGGCAAAGGCTTACTGCCGCAGATTTTGCGCAAGGAAATCATCAGAATATATTGCGATGGGAAAATTCTTTTTCCGAAAACGGAACTATCGAATACAGCTATAATCCCTTTACCACATGGCGTCCGGTGGCTTCCAACGTGGATCTTTCTAAAAATTATTTTTATTGGAATGCACCTGATACTGTTTCCAAGGCATTGTTGAGAATGAAAATTGCAAATGATTATTTTTATTCTGATACATTTTTAATAACTACTTTATTGAATCCCAAAGTTGGGTTTATCTGTAGCGATTCCATTTTAGTTTATTGGAATAAAATAAAAGGTATTAATCGCTATCAGGTGTATGGCCTCGGAAATAAATTTATGGAACCCATAATGGAAGTTGCAGACGCTTCCGTAATACTATTAAAAAACAAGCTGACTGATAAATTCATTGCGGTCGCTCCCATTTTAGAAGGAGGAAAAATAGCACCCAAAAGTTATGCATTCAATTACACATTACAAGGTTCATCGTGTTACATCAATGCTTTTCTTGTTGATGCAAATGGTAAAGAGGCAAGACTTACATTGAACATGGGAACCTTATACAACGTGGATTCTATCTCTTTTGAAAAACAATCCAATTCAGGATTTACACCCATTTATTCATCGGCAATTAATAATCATCCGGATTTTATTTATCACTATGATTCGTTAATCACCGGCATCACTTATTTCCGGGCAAAAGTAATTTTGGCTGATGGCCGGATTATTTATTCGCAACCACAATCTGTTTTTTACGTAGAGCCGGGCAAATATTTATTATTGCCCGTGCCTGCAAAAAGGAACACTGATATCAGTTTATATACCGCCATTCCTGACGAAGAAATCATTTCTGTTTTTGATGTAATGGGAAGAATTGTTTTGCAAAAAGAAATCCTGTCTGCACATGAAATTATTAAGACAGCCCGTTTACAAAAAGGAGAATATTTTTACCGGATCTCAAAGAAGGGCGTAAAGGTTTATTCCGGTAAATTAATTATTCTGTAATCTTTTCAGATTTATTTTTTAGAAAAAATCATTCTAAAAACTCAATAATACACTTTTTTAGAAAGGTAATTTCTTACATAATCATCTACGCCTTCTTCCAATGAAAACATATTTTCATGATAGCCGGCAGCTTTTATCTTTTGCATTTCAGCCTGTGTATAATATTGATAGGTTTCCCGGATATCTTCCGGCATATCAATATATTCTATTTCAGGTTTGCGATCCAGTCCGGAAAAAGTAGCCTTAACCAAATCATTAAAACTCCGTGCCTGCCCGGTTCCTACGTTATAAATTCCTGAAATAAAAGTTTGGGGATCCTTTTGCCAACATGCTAAGAACCAAAAACAAATTTTAAGCACATCTTTTACATACACGAAATCGCGCAACTGCTCGCCATCTTTAAATTCGCTTTTATGCGATTTAAAAAGCTTTACAAATCCATTTTCAACAATTTGATTGTAAGAATGAAAAATCACACTCGCCATCCGAGCTTTGTGGTATTCGTTAGGGCCATAGACATTGAAAAATTTCAAGCCAGCCCAGGCGGGCGGAGTCTTTTGTTGCTGGAGCGCCCATTTATCAAATTCATTTTTAGAAACACCATAAGGATTTAAAGGTTTCAAATCCGGGATAATACTTTCATCATCTTTATATCCCAACTCGCCTGCTCCGTAAGTAGCAGCGGAAGAAGCATATACAAGAGGCACTTTATTTTCAGAACAATATGTCCATATTTTTTTGGAATATTCCACATTCAAATGCTCATGAACTGAATAATTAAATTCAGTGGTATCCGTTCTCGCGCCAATGTGAAATACAAAATCTACTTTTGGATTTGATTCCTTCAAAAACTTGAAGAATTCTTCTCTTTCAACTTTTATTGTAAAACTTTTTCCTGTTAGGTTGGGGTTCTTTTTTTCAACAGAAAAATCATCAACCAATATCAAATTCTTATAACCGGCTCTATTTAAAAAACCAACAAGACAACTGCCTATAAATCCGGCAGCGCCCGTTACTACTATGTTTGATGTTATATCCATTATTAAGCCTTGCTATTTAAATAATTGCCAATAGCATTATCATATTTATTTTTCCAACCGGCAATGTTTCCCCAATCTTCATTATCTACTTTAATATTTCCGGAAGTAACTGTTCCTAATTTTTCAAAAGGAACTTTTAATAAGCCTTCAAACTCATTTACTTTATCTGCATCTACTGTTACCACTACCCTGCCTTGCGCCTCTCCGAACCAATATGCATCTTTACGAATTGCTTTTGATTGTTGTGAAACACTAAAACCTAGTTCTTTGAAAAAACCGCTTTCAGCAAGAGTTACAAAAAGTCCTCCTTCTGAAATATCATGTGCGGAAAGAATCATTTTATTTTTGATCAATGAACTAACGGTCTCGTGTAAACGAAATTCTTCCTCCAAATTAAAGTAAGGCACAGGAGAATATTCTACGCCGCATATTTTATGCAGGTATTCGGAGCAATTAAAATCTTCCTTATTCTTTCCCAATAAATAAATAACATCGCCTTCATTTTTAAAATGAAGCGACATTTTATTTTCTAAATTTTCAAGAAGCCCCACCATACCAATAGTCGGAGTTGGATAAACCGGTCCTGATGGCGATTGGTTATAAAAACTAACATTGCCGCCGGTTACAGGCGTGTCAAATCTGATACATGCTTCCGACATTCCCTTGATACTTTCCACAAACTGGTAATACACTTCAGGATCATAAGGATTTCCAAAGTTGAGGCAATTGGTTACGCCCAAAGGAATTCCTCCACTGCAAACAATATTTCTGGCGGCTTCACTTACTGCAATCATACAACCTACATGAGGATTGGCAAAAACATAGCGACTGTTGCAATCCGTAGTAAGAACAAGCGCCTTTTGTGTGCCATGAACCGCTACCACAGCGGCATCCGAAGGCGCGTTGGTATTAAGATTGGCTGCGCCTACCATACTATCATATTGTTCAAAAATCCATTTTTTAGAAGCAATAGATGGCAATTGAATTAATTGTTCGGCAATAGTTTGCAATGTTTCCGGCACAGGAATCTTTCCAGGATCAAATTCATTTATTTTTTCAAAATACTTTGGTGCAGAATACTCTCTTTCATAAACCGGCGCCCCACCACCAAGCACTAAGCTTTCTGCGGGCAATTCCGCTTCCAGCACATCATTCATATAAAAGCGAAGCATTTCCCCGTTGGTAACTTCTCCTATTTGTGAACAAGGCAA
>DATCWN010000305.1:0-28757 GCA_036566285.1 Hanamia sp. | reverse complement strand
TCCAGCCACATACTGTCTTTTGCCAAAGGCACACAAATGATTACATGATTAAATTGATTGGAGGGAAAATCTTCAATTACCCTGTTTTTTGCATTGCCTGTGGCGCCGGCATTTACTATGGTATAATTGGATGGAATGCCTGCTGCTTTTAAAAGACTGTGCATATAATTTGCCAAAGCTTTACAATCGCCATAACCTTTTTTGGCAACAAAAGACGCATCGAAAGGCTGCCATCCGCCCAATCCTAATTGTATGCTGATGTAACGTGTGTTCTGCTGAAGATATTGGTACAGTATTTTAATTTTTTCTTTTACATCCGTGATGCCGGCTGTAAGCTGGTTTACTTTTTGAATCACATCAGCAGGCAAAATATCTTTTCCTGCATTCAGAGAATTTTGAAATTTTCCAAAGTCTTTCCATGTTTGCATATTTCCTTTATACCCTTCTATCTCAAAATCTGTGGGAGCAAAATAAACAACAGTTGTCAAATCTTTCCATGAGACGGTAGCAAAGGGCACCTTGATAGCTGCTACATCATTTACTTTCCACATCATTTTTATTTTCCCTTTTTCCAAAGTTTGTGATGGAGCGTCGGTGTAATTAAAAGCACGATAACGGATTTTGTAAGCTTCAGGAAATATAATCGTATAACTGCTTTCTTCTACAGCAAAGTCTTCATCTTCCTGGGGAAGCCAGGTCGGAAAAATAAAAGTATTATTGAATTTTTCTTCCACTTCATATTCTATGGTATAGGGATAATTGCTGTAATAAAAATTATGCATTTTTTTCCGGCTGTCGTCCATCAAACTGTTTTCGTCTCCGTCGCTTACATCCTTTACTTCTTTAGTTTTTAGTCTCTTAACCAGGTTTCCCTCTGCATCGTACAGCGCCCCTTCGATAGAAGTTATTTCATGAAGCTTATCATAGTAAGCTTCAAATGAAGCGTAGTCATCTCCGTTTTCATTTAATATAGTTAAGGCATAATGGCGATGTAATATCGTAGAAGTGGTATTTACAATGGTAAATTCAATTTGCTCCATACGCTTTACCACATTGGCGCTCTTCATTAGTTTTGCGGAGATGCCACTAACAGGAAATTTTTTGTCAGCCGCATTTGAAGAACCCATAAAAAGAAGGGCTGTAAATAATAAAATATTTCGCATCATTTATTTTTTCTTTTTAAAAACGATTTGCTCGCTTTGTTTTTTTACAACGATGTTAAAGAACTCACGCAGTCCCGGATACTCATCCGCAATAAACATCGCCTTGTGGATTCTGATTCTGTTAAGAAAAGAAATTCTATTGTCAGATTGCTCAATGCGGTATTCAAAAAAAGTTTTCCCTTCCTCATCTAATTTCACCAACATTTGTTTTGGCAATTCATCTACCATATAGCCCTTGGGCACTTCTATCGTTTCGTTTATAACTTCTTCTGAGGTATAAGGCATCTCTACAGGATAATTTCTTTCTGCGGCAACAAAAGGATTCTTTTTATATCCCTCATTAAGCGTTGGATTAAAATATAGTATTTCTTCATTATCGTTACTGAACTCTAATTTATATTTTATAGTTAACGGAGTTTCTAAATTAGACAAAGAATCTATGGACGACTGTTGTACAGTGGCCATGGAACTGTATTGTTTTTGAATTTCTTTAAAGAATTCCTCTTTGCCTTTTTCGCTTATGGTATTCCTGGTATGAAACGATTCATAAAACCCCGGTGTTTGTATAATGGCACCTCCCCATTTTCCATTCTCTTTATTTGAGATATAGATAATAGTGGTTTTTTTCTCTCTTAATGAATCTGCCTGGAAGTACACAGGAGTGGCGTCCTTATTTGCTATACGTGCATGGCCATTGTAAGCGTTTTCCAATAGCCTGTCAAAGCCCAGGCGAGGCTGGCTTGCATCGAGGTAATAAGTTTTTCCCTGATCTTTACATTGCACTACCACGTAGTTCATACTATTGATCATGGGGGAAAATTCAAGCGAGTAACCATGACCGGTAGTACTCAATAAAACAGGGTAGGCTTCAATGTCTGCGTACCGCAGCATGGCGGTTAAAAGAAGATTTATTTCAGCAACACTTCCTTTTTTTGTTTTAAAAACATTCTTCAAAGTTTGATCCATAAATACTCCATACTTGTCGGTAGAAGTAAAATGATCCCTTACATAATAAAAGATTCTCCGTGCTTTTTCTGTGTTATTATTCAAGCCTGTGAAAAGGGGTTTTATTTCTTCAGACATCCAGCCGTTATTGCTGTTCAGCTTCATGCCAAAGCTTTCTGATTCCAAAAGGCCTTTCATTACTTCCTGCCATGTGGTACGAAAATTATGAGGAGTCAGCGGGGCACTTTGAGAGGCCAGTTGAAATTCCATCCTTGAAATATGATTACGGAGAGATGAGGTATAATTTTCTTCTTTTAATTCAGGTGCATTCTTTACCACCCATCTGAAATCGCTTACACCGGCAGAAAAATTTGCATGCTCTGTGCGGGAGGAACCGTTTGCATATGAAACATTAAAATTCTCTGTCCGGTCTTTTCGTTCATTGATTGACATTGGCAGGTAACCGCGGTTTAAAAAATTATAACTGAAAAACTGGGGAACCGAAAAGGTGAATTCACTCCATAATGTGGGGGAGGTTAAACTCTGAAAATACCATGGATCCAGGATTGAAATAAAATCCGACGTTACTTGATATTGATATTCTATGATACTCCCTTCTTTTACCTGCGGCATGGTAAATTTTAACAGACGATGATTCTTGTCAACATTTTCTTTGAACTGTTCGGATTTCTCCAGCTTCGTTTCTACGATTTCTCCCTTTTCCAGGTTGTACGTTACCGCTTTTAAACTGCTAACTCTTTCCTCATCCAGCCCATCTACATAGAGAGGAATTTCCACGCTCGCTTCTTCATACCCGTTTTTATTTAGAATGTGCACTACCTTATGTCGTGTGGAGACAAGAGAAAACCAGCCTTTATCATTTCCTTCAAGTGCCGTTTTTCCCATGTCGCTGAGGATTACAGCATTGGCATTGCTATCAATAGAATATATTTTCTCGTGTAAATTTTCAATTGTTATTTTACCAAATTTGGTAAAGGCGCTTTTTTCGTTTTGACAAAAAGAATAAAAAGAAATCAGGCATGCAAGCGCTGAAAGAAGAGGTTTCATTTGTTGTTAGTTTTGGAGTACAAATGTGATTATTTTTTTTGTTAAATCAAAATGGAATCCGATTCTTACCTGTTGATGTCAGTGAGTTATTATTTTTTTTGACACGCTTATAGTAAGCAGTTTATGGTTTAGGGCATGTCTTCCTAATGCGTTCTGCCTGAAATAAAAATATCAGGAAAATATACCTACATCATAAGTAAAACAAGAACAAGCTATCCTGGATTTATGAATTCAAGGCAGGAGATACCACATAGCTTTTGCATTCCAATGATGCAGGAAGATTGGTTAACGTTATCAGCGTAAAAATGGTATTAATAAATGTGGAATGGGTAAGCTTTCCCGTTATATCGCATATCAAACATCGTACATAGTGCACCTTCAGGAGAGTCCTTCTGACGCGCTTCAAGCATCAGGCCGCCTGTTTCAATCTAATGATTCTCATTTTATCAAACACTTTCATAACCAAATAAGTGCCGTCAAATTCAAACCATTTTTTTGCAAAGTTGGGATCGCGCCCTTTGAAGTGATGATTGTTTTGAAATAATTCGCCCATCAGAAAGAATCCCCAGGGTGTGGTGTTTTTTGAATGGTCATGATTATCAAAATTGGAATAACCCAATTTATGGCCGAACCAATTAACGATGGCTCCCTGTATAGGCCCCATTAAAAAATGAATGGGCAATAAAAGAAACCACCAGTAACTGGGCGCAAAAATGATATAAAAAGTAGTGTATGCCGCCATAAAAAGGAATCGTGTAATAGAGTGATTGCCTAATTTATCAAGAGACTTCCACACTGGGAGATATTCTTTTGTAAACTGAGGATCGGGCAAATTTTTTCCTGTGAGAAAGCTGCGGTAAATGAGAACCGTATGCCACATCATGTGCCAGATATCTTTAAAGAAATGTGGTGAATGAGGATCTTTTTCGGTATCACTGTAAGCATGATGCATGCGGTGCATAACCGCATATGCCCGTGGTACCAGGTAAGAAGACCCTTGCGTAAACCAGGTCATGAGATAAAAAGCCCTTTCCCAGTTTTTGGAGGTGGTAAACATCTTATGAGAAGCGAAACGATGGAGAAAAAAAGAATGAAAAAACAAAGAGAAAAACCAATGGCAGAAAAAGAAAATAAGAATCGCGGTCATTAAAATAGTTTAGAAATGAAAGGGCGCAATTTACATTTATTTGTTGAACCGTTTTGTATAAACGAAACTTTGTGATAATGTATGCTTATTCTTCCAGTTTCACTTTTCTTAGTTCCAATAGGTTCAGGCTGTTTGGTACAAAATTTTTCACATAAGGCTGCACTAAGCGAATTACCATGTCATACCACAAAGGCACTACCGGCGCCTCTTTTATCATTAGCTGATCTGCCTGCCGGTAAATTTTCCATCGTAATGAATCATCTTTTTCTGCAAGTGCTGCCTCATATAATTTGTCGAACCGTGTATTTTTATATCGTGTGTAATTCGGGGGCGCCGGATTTTTTCCATAAAAAACACTTAGGAAATTTTCTGCATCGGGATAATCTGCAATCCAGCTTCCCCTGAAAAACAAGGCTTCTGATTTTGCAGTTTGTTCCAGCAACAAACTTTTTTGTATTATTTCCACGTCTATTTTTATCCCGGTTTCACGAAGTTCATTGGCTATATAACTGGCTAAATCACCGTAAATAGGAACTGTCAATAATTTTATGGGTGGAAGCCCCACACCATTAGGATAACCGGCTTCTTTCAATAGTTGTAACGTTTTTGCGGGATCATAACGATAACCCATAACCGCAGATGAATCGAAGGATGGAAACCCGGCAGGAACGAAGCCGCTTTCCGCCGGGGTACCTATTGAATTACGAATGTACATCATCATCTTCCTTCTGTTGAATCCATAATTGATTGCCTGTCTTACTTTCACATTGCGGAGCGGAGAATTTTTAACAACGCTCAGATTGGTATCCTGCAAAATGCCCAGATATTCTGTAGTTAAATAAGGATGTTTTACCAATATAATTTTATCCTTCCATTGCTTTCGCAAATCACCGCTTTTAGTAATTACTTCATCTTTAAAAGATGGGTCAATATCATTGATAAATTCCAAACGCTTTTGTTGAAATTCTAAAAATTCAGTTGCCTTATTATCAAGGAAAGAAACTTTAATTCCATCAAGATAAGGCAGTGAAAAACCAGTGCTGTCTTTTTCAAAATAATGCGGATTCTTTTTCATCACCAATGCCTGGCCTTCTTCCCATGCCACAAATTGAAAAGGCCCGGTGCCACAGGGATGGCGGCGAAAATCTTTACCATATTTTTCTACTACTTCTTTGGGTACAATGGAACAATATTGCATACTCATTACCCCAAGTATCGGATGAAACGGGATCAATAACTTTAATTGAAAAGTGGTATCATCAATAGCAACGAAAGGCTGTATAGTATCTACGCGGTCATTGAATATCCACGCGCCACTGCTGGCCGTACTTCTGTCCATTATTCTTTCAAAACTATACACCACATCGTGTGCCGTCATCTTTCTTCCTTTGCCATTTGTGAAGGCATCGTTGTCATGAAAAAAAACATCATTGCGCAAATGAAAAATGAAAGTGAGGTTATCAGCAGATATGTCCCAGCTTTTAGCGAGCGACGGCACTATGTTCAGGTGATCGTCTGTTTGCACGAGGGTATTGTAGAGCTGATGCACCACCCACATGATAGATTGGTTTTTTGCAAAGGCTGGGTCAAGTGTGGCAATGCCTGATTGCTCATTGTAATGAAAAATATTTTTTACTTTCTCATGATGGCTGCACGATGAGATGCAAAAAAATATTGCCGCCAATAAATAGATTTTCTTTCCTTTTATATAATTTATGAATCGCAAAGGCATTGTTTTTTTAACTTCATTTTTTTGTACAAAAAAATAAATTTAGTAAATGAAAAAGATAACAGGAGTTTTAAGTTTGATGTTCTTAGTTTTTGGTTTCTCTTTTGCTCAAACTTTTTCTCATGCTGATACATTGCGCGGGAGCAACGGCCCCGGCAGAGCCTGGTGGGATGCGACAAAATATGATCTGCATGTGAATTTTAATATTGAGGATAGTACAATAAGTGGATATAATATTATTAGTTATAAAGAATTGTATCCGAATCATGCTGGATTTTTCCAGATAGATCTACAGGAGCCTTTAATGATAGATTCAGTGATTTTGGATTTTAGAGATGAAAACAGGATAGACATTTCTAATGCAGCAATGAAAAATACGGCAAGGAAAAAACTTGATTTTATTCGTAATGGGAATGCGTGGTTTGTATATTTCAAGGAAGATAAAACTATGATCTCAAACCTGAAACCTCAGGTCTCAAACCTCATTGTTTATTATCATGGCAAACCCAAGGTTGCCAAAAACGCTCCTTGGGATGGTGGAATAATTTGGAAGAAAGACAAAGCAGGAAATCCGTGGATCGCCGTTGCTTGCCAGGGTTTGGGCGCCAGCGTTTGGTATCCGTGCAAAGATTACCAGGGCGATGAACCCGACAGCGCCACCATGCATTTTACAGCCCCATCAGATTTGGTTTCGGTTAGTAACGGAAGATTAAAAAGCATAAAGGATAATGGTGATGGAAAAAGCACCTACACATGGACGTTAGTAAGCCCTATCAATAATTATGACATCTCACCGTACATTGGAAAGTATGTTCACTTTGGTGAAATATACAAGGGAGAAAAAGGAAATCTAACGATGGATTATTGGGTACTCGATTCCAACTTAGCCAAAGCGAAAGAACAATTTAAAGACGCTCCGCGGATGATGAAAGCGTTTGAATATTGGTTTGGCCCGTACCCTTTTTATGAAGACGGTTACAAGTTGGTGGACGCACCGTATCTCGGAATGGAACACCAGAGTGCGGTGGCTTATGGCAATGGTTACATGAATGGCTACCATGGAAAAGACCTTTCCGGGAGTGGGCAGGGAATGAAATGGGATTTTATAATCGTGCACGAAAGCGGCCATGAATGGTTTGGAAATAATATTACCGCAAAAGACATTGCCGATATGTGGATACACGAAGGATTTACTAATTACAGTGAAACTCTTTTTACAGAATATTATTATGGAAAAAAAGCCGCAACGGAATATGTTGTTGGAATAAGAAAAAAAATACAGAATGATAAACCCATCATCGGGCAGTATGGTGTTAACAATGAAGGTAGCGGCGACATGTATTATAAGGGGGGTAACATGCTCCATACGATCCGGCAGGTCATAAATAATGATGAAAAATTCAGAGGTATTTTACGCGGGATGAATAAAACATTTTACCATCAAACCGTTACTACCAAAGAGATAGAAGACTATATTAGCAAGAAATCAGGAATTGATTTTTCAAAAGTTTTTGACCAGTATTTGCGCACTGCGAAAATTCCTGTGTTGGAATATAAAACCGTAAATAGAAAACTTTTTTATCGGTGGAACAATTGTGTGGAAGGTTTTAAAATGCCTCTTAAAATTTATAACGATAAAGGAGACCTGATTTTTATTCGTCCTTCCTCACAATTTAAAATGGTTCCAAAAGATGTAAAGAATATAAAAGTGGATGAAAACTTTTATATTGACGTTCATAAGATTTAAATTTTCATCGGGGAAATGTATAAGGTAGTTTTAGCTTCTCACTCTTTTAAAAAGCTACTCAAAAGATAAACCATAATTTGCAATCTTAATTTTAAACATGTCGCAGGTACGAAGGCAAAGTATTATTTCCACCGTTTTTGTTTATGCCGGATTTTTTATCGGCTTTATTAATACCTATCTTTTCACAAGGCAGGGGTCGGCATTTTCTCCTTCTGAATATGCAATGACGGGTATTTTTATAGCTGTCGGTAATCTTATGTTTGCGTTTGCCAATCTTGGAATGGTGGCAGTGGTTTATAAATTTTATCCTTACTACACAGACAATCTTCCAAAAAAGAAAAACGATCTTTTGACCTGGACCTTTCTCATCACCTTTATTGGGTTTTGCTTTGTAATACTTGCCGGTTTTGGGCTTAAGGATTTAGTGATTCGGAAATTTGGTGGTAACTCTCCGTTGTTTTTGCAATATTATTTATGGATTTTCCCATTCGGGTTTTCAATCCTTGTCTTTTCGATGCTCGAGGTTTTTGCATGGAATATTCGCAAATCCATTCTTACTACTTTTTTAAGAGAACTTCTTTTTAGAGTACTCACTTTGGTTCTTATTTTTCTATTGAGTTTTAAAGTAATCAATAGTTTTGATACGTTTATAAAAATGTATGCATTTACTTACGGTATCACTGCGCTTTTTCTGCTTGTGTATTTGTTATGGAAAAAAGAATTCTATATAACGTTCACGATTAGCCGCGTTACTAAAAAGTTTTATAAAAAAATGGTCTCCATGGCCACGTTAGTTTATTTCGGTGGCACCATTTTTATGATCGCTCAATTTGTTGATACGCTTATCATCATGTCATTATTAGGTACCGCGGAAGCGGGAATATTTGCATTGGGAGTCGTGGTTTCAGGATTGGTGCAGGCGCCTCAAAGAGGCGCCATTGCTGCGTCTATCCCTGTATTATCCAAGGCATGGAAAGATAAGGACTTGGAAAAAATAAATTTAATTTATCAGCGTTCCGGAATTAATTTACTCATTGCGTCTCTCGGGATATTTTTGGTGATATGGCTCAGCTACGAAGATGCCATCAATACTTTTAAATTAAAACCAGCCTATCTTGAATCGCTTTGGATATTTTTCTTTTTGGGATTAGCGCGCGTGGTGGATCTCGGTACAGGCGTTAATTCGCAGATCATCGGCACTTCTATTTTCTGGCGTTTTGAATTCGTAAGTGGTATGGTATTACTGGCTTTGGCAGTGCCACTAAATTACATGCTGGTAAGAGAATTTGGAATCATTGGCGCGGGATATTCCAACCTGATTTCGCTGACGATTTACAATGTTATCCGGCTCATTTTTCTGAAAAGGAAATTCAATATGCATCCCTTTAGTTATAAAACTATTTACGCGGTAATAATAGCATTTGTTTGCTATGGCATTTGCTATTACAGTTTTATTTCACTTCATGGATTTTCGGGGATAATGGTTAAAACCGGCGTGTTTACTGCTTTGTACGGCGGTGCCATTATTTATTTTGACCTTTCTCCGGACGTGTTGCCTGTAATTGAAAACATTACAAAACGAACCGGGATTAAAAGAAGAAGGTAGCATTTTTTGTAAAACGGATTCACTTTATCTTTTTCTCAAACTCAAAAATTACTTCATTGCCCTGGCGTGGCCCTATTGAATTTTTACAATCTTCATACAGATTGAATATAAATAAAGGAGCAAATACCTTTTTGTATTCTTCATCAGTTCCTATGTAGGGAGGTTCTGTCCCGAAAAGTTTTTTATTGAAAAAAACACCTGCGATTTTTCCTTTAGGATTTAATAGACGGTAACAATTCTCAGCATATTTTGTTCGCAGGGAAGGATGAAATGTGCAGAAAAATGTCTGCTCTAAGATGAGGTCATATTTGCCTTCATGGTCAAAAAAGTTTTCATTAACAATGCGAACTGGTTGCTCTTTATATTTTTCTTTCAGCCTTGCCGTAACCACTTTGGAAATATCAATCAGCGTAACATTGGTAAATCCTTTTTCCAAAAGGTATTCTGCTTCGTAAGCATTGCCACAACCGGGAATTAATATCTTTAAATCTTTGTCTTTTATGGTGTCTATATAGCTTTTCAATGGCGGCGATACCTGGTGCATATCCCAACCGGCTTCATTGTTCAAATAGCGCGTATCCCAATACTCTGCGGGAATTATAACCGATTCTTCAGCGGCATTATTTTTGTCTTTTTGCATGATAAGGTTTTTTAGGTGTAACCCATTACATCCTTTCCGGAACTTTTATCCCTAACAATCCAAGCCCGTTTTTAATGATATTAGCTGTCATAACGGATATGTGTAAACGCAGTATTTTCTTCTCTTCGGTTTCTGCATTGGCGACAGAATGTTCCACATAAAATGAATTGAAAAGTTTTGCGAGGTTGAAAACATAATTGGCAATCACGGAGGGGTTCATTTCTTCAGCCGCTTCAGAAACTGTAGTGGTATATTTCTCCAGAAAAATAATTAATTCCCTTTCAAGCGGAAGTAACTTACCTGTTGCCGATTGCTGATTGTTGATAGCTGACTGCTCATAACCCACTTTCCTCAAAATAGATTGTATTCTCGCATAAGTATATTGTACAAAAGAGCCTGTGAATCCATGAAAGTCTATGCTTTCTTCCGGGTTAAATATCATGCGCTTTTTAGGATCCACACGCAATAAATAAAACTTCATGGCGCCCAGGCCAAGGATTTCGTACAATTCTTTTAATTCTTCTTTTGTAAAATCTTTTACTTTACCTAATTCTTCTGTATGCCTTGCTGCTGTTGCAATCATCTCATCCACCAACTCGTCTGCATCCACTACGGTTCCTTCGCGGCTTTTCATTTTTCCCGTGGTTAATTCTACCATACCGTAACTTAAATGAAAAATATTGTCGGCAAAAGGCATCCCCAGCTTTCTGCAAATTTCTTTCAGCACTTTCATGTGGTATAATTGTTCATCGCCAATTACATAAATGCTTTTATCTAAATGATATTCTTCAAATTTTTGTTTGGCCAACCCAATATCCTGTGTCATATATACCGAAGTGCCATCGCCTCTCAAAACCAATTTCTCATCAAGATTTTTATCCGTGAGATCGATCCACACACTACCATCTTCTTTTTTAAATAAAATATTTTTTTGCAAGCCTTCTTTTACAAAATCTTTTCCCAAAAGATAAGTGTTGCTTTCATAAAAGGTATGGTCAAAATCACTCCCGATCCGGTTGTACGTTTCATCAAAACCTTTATACACCCAGTTATTCATTTTATTCCAAAGCGCTCTTACCTCAGGCTTTTCCTGTTCCCAATCCAGCAACATTTGCTGTGTCTTTTTCATAATGGGCGCTTCTTTTTCTGCCTCCTCTTTTGTTTTTCCGGATTGTATTAATTCTTCTACTTCCTTTTTATATTCATCATTGAATTTTACATAATAATCGCCCACGAGGTGATCGCCTTTTATTTGTGTGGATTCAGGCGTAGCGCCGTTAGCAAACATCTGCCACGCGATCATGCTTTTACAAATGTGAATGCCACGGTCATTTACAATGGAGCTTTTGATGACTTCATTTCCATTGGCTTTTAAAATTTCGGCAACACTCCATCCTAAAAAATTATTTCTCAAATGCCCGAGATGCAAGGGTTTGTTGGTATTGGGCGATGAATATTCTACCATTACTCTCTTATGGTTCAATGGCTTTTTGCCAAAGTGTTCATCGTTATAATTTTTCACTAAAAGTTCTGTCAGTTGTTCATCAGCAATTTCAAGATTCAGAAAGCCTTTAATAACATTATAGGACGAAAAAAAATCAGGGTAGCTTTTTAATAAATAATCACCTAATTCCTTCCCCAAAACTTCAGGAGATTTTTTTAGCGTTTTTACCAAAGCAAAAAGTACGATTGTGTAATCGCCCGTAAATTCAGGCTTGGTTTCATTAACCTGAAAATCATTTTCCGAAAATTGATATCCTGATAATTCCTGCAAACTTCTGATAGCAGCAGATTGTATGATAGAAGTGAATGACATTTTGCGAAAATAAATCAATTGTTGAATCCGATAGCAGAAGATTCTATAAATTTACTTCTTTGAATGTTTATTCAAACAGGTCTGATGGCTGCATCCAATCAATTCTAAGATCTCTTGATTTGACAATTACTTTAAAAAATAACTATCCTTCACTTTGAAAAAAGTGCTATTACTTATTATTATAATTGCAAGCGCTTTGAGCTTGTGTTGGTCTATTTATAGAGATATCCAAATTGAAAAATTATATACTATAGACCTCCGGAATCGTGTGGTGGGAGCTAGATTACAAAAGGATGGAAAATTGCCTTATTTCTATAAATGGAATCCGGCAGATGGAATACGATACTACGATCCATTAAACAATCATATTGAGGTTACAAGTATTACAGCAAGTCCATTTTTTCACGATTTACTTTATCCTATTGCAGATGCTCCACAAAGGTCTCTTTCTTATTTCTGGCTGATTTTGCAATATGTGCTGTGGGCTACAATAGTTTGTGTGGCTTTATCACTTGCGGGTTCATTTGAACAAAAGGTATTTGTATGGGCAGTTGCGACGGCGCTTCTCTTAACTGGTGCCTGGAAAGCTCATATACATTCCGGACAGCTTTATATTTTTATTCCCTTTTTATATGCCTTCTTTTATCTTTTTCTAAAAAAATCAAAGCTTGCGGCATCTGCGTTAGTGGCAGGACTCTGTGCCATTTCGTTGGTTTTAATCAGGCCTAACACTATATTTTTGTTCCTGCCTTTTTTGCTTTTGGCCAATCGGTTCAATTGGCGTTATAAAATTTTCTTTTTTATTCCTGTTGTTTTATTGCTTGCTTTTTCCGCAGGCAACCGCCATCAAAGGAATTTGTGGACGCAATATGGACAAGGAATTTCAAAGCAGATAAAGTGGCACCAGGAAGGAAATACCAATCTTAATCAGAATAAAAAAGAGCCTGCTTTTATTACTTCATGGGAAGGATGGAAAATGAAAGACTGGGACCTGGCGCAAGTGGAAAATAAGGGGAAGGCTATTTCTTTTGATTTCCCTGACGAGAGCGCGAATTTTTTTATAGTCGGGAGAATAGTCGGAATAAAACTTTCTGCAAATTCTCTACTGATCATTTCTTTATCTGTTATTTCCCTATTAATGTTTTTGTTTTATTTTGTTCATAAGAAATCAGGATTTCATATCTATAACGTTGCCATTTTTGGCTTTTGTTTATATATGGTTTCTGATCTTTTTTCACCACTATTAAGGCATCAGTATCCTGCCGTGCAATGGCTTTTCCCTTTATTATTAATTGCTGTAGCTTTCAAAAAGAGATATAAAATGATTTATCTTTTTATCATAGCGGGATTGATTTTAATGATACTTCCGAATTTTATGACGATGCAGCATAGCTTCGGTGAATACATTATTTTTGCTACGCTGCTGCTATTGGCTTTTGTATATAACAATCCTTCGCAGTTGAAAAATGAGATTGATTCTTACCATCATTAAAAATATAAATTGCAGTACGCCATCATAATAGGAGCCGGGCCTGCCGGGCTAACGGCTGCTTATGAATTACTCACCAAAACTAAAATAATTCCTATCATTATTGAACAGGACATACAGCCTGGTGGGCTTTCAAAAACCATTGATTATGGTGGAAATAAAATTGATATAGGAGGGCATCGTTTTTTTTCTAAATCAGAAAAAGTAATAAAGTGGTGGTTGCATTTTTTACCTTTGGAACCAGGCAGCGCAAGCGATATTCATATCCGGTACCAGGGCAGCAGCGCTTCTTTTAATGTGAGCCCGGAGTTACCTGGAAATGAAGATGGCATAATGATGATTCGCCAGCGCAAATCAAGAATTTATTTTCAAGAAAAATTCTTCGATTACCCTTTGCAGGTCAATAGGAAAACAATGCAAAACCTGGGTCTTTTCAAAACATTCTATATCGGATGTTCCTATTGCTATGCAAAATTATTCCCCCTGAAAGAAGAGGAAAACCTTGCGCAGTTTTACACCAATCGTTTCGGCAAAGAATTGTATAAAACCTTTTTCAAGGATTATACAGAAAAGGTTTGGGGAGTTCCCTGCGAAAAACTTCCTGCTACCTGGGGCCACCAGCGCGTAAAAGATCTGAACGTTGGCAAAGTTTTGAAGCATGCTTTCAAATCTATATTTACTTCCAATAAAACCATACAGCAAACAGGCACAAGCACCAGCCTTATTGAGCAGTTTATGTATCCGAAATATGGGCCGGGACAAATGTGGGAAACCGTTGCAAAAGAGATAGAAAGGTTGGGTGGAAGAATTCACTACAATACTTCGGTTTCAGCGATAAAAGGAGAGGAATCAGAAAAAATAAGTTCGGTTGAATGCACACAAAATGTTACCAATAAAAAGGAAACAATCAACGGAGATTACTTTTTTTCTACAATGCCAGTAAAAGAACTAATTGCAAAAATCGAAGGATTACCGATTCAGAAAGAAGTGCGCAATGCCGCAGCCTCATTAGAATACAGGGATTTTTTAATTGTCGGAATCCTTACCAGTGAATTGGCAATAAAAGAAAAGAATGAAAAATTTACCGATAACTGGATATACATCCAGGACAAAAATATAAAAGCAGGTCGCATCCAGTTTTTCCATAACTGGAGTCCGTATATGGTAAATAAACCAGGAAATATATGGATCGGGGTTGAGTATTTTTGTAATGAAACCGACGCCTTCTGGCAACAGAATAATGAAACAATTGCTAATGCGGCTATCCACGAAATGCAGGCGATCCATATTTTAAATCCACAACAGGTAAAGGATACATTGGTAGTGAAAGTAAAAAAAGCATATCCTTCTTATTTTGGAGGATACCGGGATTTTAATATAGTTCAACATTTTCTTAATAAAATTGACAACCTGTATTTAATAGGAAGAAATGGGATGCACCGGTATAACAACAGCGACCACAGCATGCTGACAGCTATGGCCGCGGTGGAAAACATTATTAACGGGCGCAAAGACAAAAAAAATATCTGGGAAATTAATACCGAAGACGAATATCATGAAGAGCAAAATGCTTCCGTTTAAAAGGATTGTTTTTTTATTCTCCAATGAAATTTGGATGGGGATTATGAGCATTAATTAATTATTAAATTACCCAATTCCCAGCTCTTCAATTCACAACCTTTTCCTCATCGCTTTTTAAATTCTTACTTTTGCCGCTCTAAAAAAAATGAAGCCGCATGATCAGTGTAAATAATGTAACCCTTGCTTATGGTAAAAGGGTGTTGTTTGATGAAGTAAATCTCAACTTCGTTAAAGGGAATTGCTATGGAATAATAGGTGCCAATGGCGCCGGTAAATCAACTATTTTAAAAATAATCAGTGGCGAAATAGAACCCAATAAAGGCTCGGTAAGTATTACGCCCGGCGAAAGAATGGCTGTGCTTCGGCAGGACCAGTTTGAGTTTGATGAAGTTACGGCACTGCATACGGTGATGATGGGGCATAAAAAAATGTGGGACATCATGCTGGAAAAAGATGCCATTTATATGAAAGAGGATTTCACCGAAGCCGATGGTATGAAGGCTGGCCATCTTGAAGCGGAGTTTGGAGAAATGGGCGGCTACACGGCTGAAAGTGATGCTGCTACTTTGCTGAATGAGTTGGGTGTTCCCGACGATTTGCATCACATGATGATGAATGATATTGCCGCCAATATGAAAGTAAGAATTTTATTGGCACAGGCACTTTTTGGAAATCCCGATATTTTATTGCTGGATGAACCTACCAACAACTTAGACGTGGGCACCATTTCATGGCTCGAAAATTTCCTGGCCGATTATCAGAATATAGTTTTGGTAGTAAGCCATGATCGTCACTTTTTAGATGCGGTGTGTACGCATGTAGCCGATGTTGATAAACAAAAAATAAAGATCTATACCGGTAACTATACATTCTGGTACGAGAGCAGCCAACTGGCAGCAAGACAAGCAACAGACAAGAATAAAAAACAGGAAGAAAAGAAAAAAGACCTGCTGGAATTTATTGCGCGGTTCAGTGCGAACGCATCCAAAAGCAAGCAAGCTACTTCCCGAAAGAAAGCTTTGGACAAACTGGTTTTCGAAGATATTACTCCAAGTAACAGAAAATATCCGGGCATCATTTTTAAACCTGAAAGAGAACCGGGAAATCAAATCCTGAATGTTCAGAAGTTGAGTAAAAGTGTAGATGGAAGAACGCTTTTCAGCAACGTAAATTTTGATATTGTGAAAGGGCAAAAGATTGCTTTCCTTAGCAAAGATCCGGTAGCGCTTACTGCGTTTTTTGAAATTATTAATAAAAGAATGGAAGCCGATAGTGGAGTGTTTGAATGGGGAAGCACCATCACCACTGCTTATTTGCCCAATGATAATACGGAATTTTTCACTGGCCATCTTACCTTAATGGATTGGCTGAGGCAGTTTGTACCAGACCATTATACCGATGTGGATGAAGATTTTTTAAGAGGTTTTTTGGGGAAAATGCTTTTCAGCGGCGATGAAATAAAAAAGAAAACCAACGTGCTTAGTGGTGGCGAAAAAGTAAGGTGCATGATCAGCCGGATGATGTTGCAAAATCCGAATGTGGTAATTCTCGATGAACCCACCAACCATCTCGACCTGGAAAGTATTACCGCATTCAACGATGGCATGATTACTTTTCCGGGAATCGTTTTAATGACCACACATGATCATCAGTTTATGCAAACTGTAGCCAACCGGATTATAGAAATTACACCCAAAGGAATTATTGACAGGCTTTGTACTTACGATGAATACCTGGAAGATGCGAGAATAGGAGTGTTGCAGGAAGAAATGTATGGATAAGATTGGAGAAAATAGAAATTTCCTTATTATTTTTCCCGGATGAAATTACAAGAGATCACTTTTAGAAAGCCGGTAAAAGTTTTACAAATTTTCCGCAACATTAATGTCTACGGTAAAGCAGATAAATCTTTTGAAAACAGGAAGGAGGCAATGGGATGGAAACCTGTTTTATCAAAGAGTGGTTATGTGATTGACAATGATCTTTTTCTTCCTGAGAAATTTTTTGACAATAATGTTCCTGGAAATTGTGAGATGATTACTTTAGAAGATAATAATCAACAGGAAACATTTCGCGCTACTGACTTGCAACACACGAGAATTATAGCAAGCAACAACGAACCCGATTCTAATCGCTGTTTTAAGCAAAAGAGCTTTGCTAAAATTGACATCTTTGAAATTAAAAATGATCTGGAACTATTTCTAAAGTATGACTTGTACGAAGTAGGCATTCCTGAAAGAGAAAATTTCAAACTCTGCATTCTTAAAAGAAACAGCCCTGTTGAAATTAAGATCAATGGTAAGACGGATTTTTCATTGACATCAGGGAGAGAAAGGATCTTTAAAGAACAGCATTACGTTTTTGAATACCTGGGAGATTTTGGAAGTTGTAAGATTTTAAAAGAACCTTACGCCTCTACAATAAAGCGTTTGCCGCAAGAAAGGAAAATTATTGATTTAATAAAACCACTTTGGTAAAATTCAAGGAACGCTTATCTTAAGAGTTGTATTCAATAGAGTAACTTTGAAAAAGAAAATTAACAATTAAAAAGATGAAAACTTATGTAATAACCGGAGCCACCGGTAACACGGGAAAACCTATTAGTTTAGGTTTATTAGAACGTGGCCATAAAGTGAGAGTAATTACGCGCAACGGCGAAAAAGCGCAGGATTTGAAAGATAAAGGTGCTGAAGTTTTTATAGGCAATCCCCTTGACCAATCATTTTTGAATAGTGCATTTTCAGGCGCAGATGCCGTGTATGCGCTATTGCCGATGGATGTCCAGGCGCCCGATTATACGGCTATGCAGGTAGCGCATGCCACCGCCATTAAGAATGCCATAGTAAATAGCGGAATCAAATACGCTGTTGCCTTAAGTAGTGTAGGCGCTCATTTAAATGAGGGAACCGGTGTGGTATTGGGTTTGCACAAGATGGAGGAACTCTTTAATGCTGTTAGCGATTTAAATGTAAAACACATCAGAGCCACCTATTTTATGGAAAATACTTTAAGCCAGTTGCAGGTAATAAAGCATACGGGCAGCATGGGGTCGCCGGTAAAGGGTTCTATAAAATTTGCTATGGTTGCTGCAAAAGATGTGGCCGCAGTCGCGCTGAAGTATTTGCTGTCACTGGATTTCTCAGGGAAAAGTATTGAGTATGTACTGGGGCAAAGGGATATTTCCTACAATGAAATAGCAGAAGTGTATGGAAAAGCCATTGGCAATCCCGGATTGAAATATATAGACGTTCCTTTTGAACAGTTTTCGAAGACCATGTTGGAAATGGGAATAGGAAAAAGCATGGTTGACAAATTGCTGGAATTTACAAAGGCAATAAATGAAGGTAAAGTCGCTGATTTCTATAAACGCACTCCTGAAAACACCACACCCACTTCCATAGAAGAATTTGCGCAGAAGGTGAAAAGATTGTACGATTCGGTGTAATTGAATTTCTACAAAAACTTCCATTGATTGATACAAGCGGGTCTTACATTATTTGGCCGGATATTCCATTGATTGCTTCTGCTTCTGAAAGTAAAAATTAACAGCAACTTTTAAAATAAAAGAAGCGCTTACAAAACAAATAAAAACTTTCTGCTTCGAATTATATAATGAATACTTTTGCCGCGGAAAAATTTTTAATCAACAGCAAAACTTTTTAATCAACAGCAAAACAAAAAATCAACTTTATGAAAAAAGTATCTTTTTTATTATTTGCATTTATATGTCTGGCAGTGGCAGAGATAAATGCCCAGACTTATCGAACAGCATTAGGCGCAAAGTTTTATACCGGTAATGGTTCTGTGGGGGGTATCAATATAAGGCATACTACTGCGACTAATACTGCGCTGGAAGGTTCATTACTTTTTTTTAGTGGAGGTGTGGGCATTGAGGGATTGTATGAATACCAGGGACCAATAAATGGTGCCCCGGGATTGCAATATTTTGTGGGTGGCGGCGGCTTGCTTGGCTTTGGCACCAACAATCGTAATAACAATCGTGATAACGACAACACTACTTTTGCATTGCGCCTTACCGGCGGGCTTGATTATAAATTTGCCGATGCGCCTATTGCGGTAAGTTTGGGTTTAGATCCTTTTTTCTACCTGGCTCCCTACACAGGCTCTAATTTAGCTTTGGGTATTGGCTTACGTTATGTAATTAAATAAAGAAAATTTTTACAAAATAAAATTCCCGGCCATAAACCGGGAATTTTATTTTCTTTACCAAACAACAGGATGCGCCAGAAGATTATTGATTTTATAGATTTTTTTTATCCTCCTTTCAGGAAAATACTGCCTTTGCAAACATTCCGTTATGCGGTTTGCGGCGGAAGCAATATGCTGCTGGATATTACTCTATTTTATATCAGCTTCAATTTTATTTTGCATAAGCAAATACTCAACCTTGGCTTTATTTCCCTGAAACCCTATAATGCCGCGTTGGTGATGTCATTTATCATCACTTTTCCACTGGGTTTTTTATTATCGAAATACATTGTTTTTAATGGATCTTATTTACGTAGCCATGTGCAGTTATTAAGATACATGTTGATTGTAGCTGTCAATCTTTTTTTAAATTATGCCATTTTGAACGTATTGGTTCAATACCTGAATTTTTATCCCACCATAGCCAAAGCTTTTGCTATAGTTATAATTGTAATTTTTAGCTATGTCTCTCAAAAACATTTTACTTTTAAAACAAATTAATTTGCTAATGTGCTAATTAGCTAATGTGCTGATGAGCCTATCAATTCGGGACTTATTTTCAATCGTCAATTGATCAATTAGCTAATTAACCTGCCATTTTTGCACTTTTCCTCCCTTGGCATAAACCTTGTCAATAAGATTTTAATCATTTAAAAAAAATTATAAGTTATGTCAAAAATTATAGGTATTGACCTCGGAACAACCAACAGTTGCGTGGCAGTAATGGAAGGAAGTGAACCGGTTGTGATAGCGAATGATGAAGGCCGCCGTACCACTCCTTCAGTCGTTGCTTTTCTGAAAAACGGCGAGCGTAAAGTGGGTGATCCTGCAAAAAGACAGGCCATCACCAATCCTACCAATACCATCATGAGTGTGAAGCGTTTTATGGGACATAAGTGGGATGAAGTAACTACGGAGGCAGGTCACTGGAGTTATAAATTGGTAAAAGGTGATAACGATACCATTCGTATTGATATAGATGGAAGGCAATATACGCCGCAGGAAATTTCGGCAATGACCTTGCAAAAAATGAAGAAAACTGCTGAAGATTATTTAGGCCAGGAAGTAACAGAAGCCGTAATTACCGTACCTGCTTATTTCAATGATTCGCAAAGACAGGCAACCAAGGAAGCCGGCGAAATTGCGGGTTTAAAAGTTCGCCGTATCATCAACGAACCTACAGCCGCAGCTTTGGCTTACGGGCTTGATAAAAAAAGTGTTGACCAGAAGATTGCCGTATTTGACCTTGGCGGTGGTACTTTCGATATTTCCATTCTGGAATTAGGTGATGGGGTTTTTGAAGTAAAATCAACCAACGGTGATACGCACCTTGGGGGTGATGATTTTGATAAAGTGGTAATGGATTGGCTTGCAGCCGAGTTTAAAAAAGATGAAGGAATTGATCTTCATAAAGACCCGATGAGCTGGCAGCGTTTGAAAGAAGCATCTGAAAAAGCTAAAGTAGAATTATCTTCTTCGAGCGAAACAGAAATTAACCTGCCTTATATTACAGCAGTAGATGGAGTGCCAAAGCATCTTGTAAAAAAACTGACCCGTGCACATTTTGAAAAATTGTCCGACGATCTTTTTTCACGTTGTTTAAAACCATGTGAAGCCGCATTGAAAGATGCCAACCTTAGCATAAGCGATATCAATGAAGTTATTTTGGTAGGAGGCTCAACCCGTATTCCTAAAGTGCAGGAAATTGTTGAAAATTTCTTCGGAAAAAAACCACATAAAGGAGTAAACCCTGATGAAGTAGTTGCCATCGGTGCAGCCATTCAGGGAGGTGTACTTACCGGTGAAATCAAAGATGTATTGTTACTTGATGTTACCCCGCTTTCTCTGGGTATAGAAACCATGGGCGGTGTAATGACAAGATTGATTGAAAGCAACACCACTATTCCTACAAAGAAAACAGAAGTATTTTCTACAGCCAGCGATAATCAGCCAGGTGTACAAATTCATGTGCTACAGGGCGAGCGTCCAATGTCTTCTCAAAATAAAAGTTTAGGTACTTTTAATTTGGATGGTATCCCACCAGCCCCACGTGGTGTTCCGCAGGTAGAAGTAACTTTTGATATTGACGCCAATGGTATTTTAAATGTTTCGGCAAAAGATAAAGGAACCGGAAAATCACATAACATCCGCATAGAAGCGGGTAGCGGCTTAAGCAAAGAAGAAATTGAGAAAATGAAAAATGAAGCCAAGGCAAATGAGGCATCAGATAAATTGGCGAGAGAAAAAGTAGATAAAGTAAACCAGGCGGATAGTTTGATTTTCCAGACAGAAAAACAATTGAAAGAGTATGGTGATAAAATTTCCGCTGATAAAAAAGCGCCGATTGAAACTGCTTTGGCAAAATTGAAAGAGGCCTATAAGATTCAGGATGTAGCAGCCATTGATACTTCAATAGCAGAATTGAATGCGGCATGGACAACTGCAAGCGAAGAAATGTATAAGGCAACCCAGGAAGCAGGTGCTAACGGTACAGGCGAAAACCAGGCAGGTGCGCAGCAGCCACAAGGCGAAAACGCTGGCGCCAATGCGAATGATAATGTTACTGACGCAGAGTTTGAAGAAGTGAAATAAATGGGTTATAAAAATAAACGAAAAGGGCTGTCTGAAAAGATGGCCCTTTTTTTATGGGGGAGTTTATTTTGTTGCATTGTTTGATTGTTCTAATTGTTCAGATTGCGGTGTTTTGTAAATATTTGCTTAGATGTTAAAAAGCCTGCAATTGGGATTCATTTGTTGAAAATCTGTTTTGTTTCCATTAAAAGGAATAATAAAATATCTTTAAATTTGATTAAAAAATAATCATGTCTTCCCCACTTAACGATACTCAACTTGAAATCTTAAAACTGTTTAGTTCCGAACAATCAGAGGATGATTTGAAAGAAATAAAATCATTACTGATCACCTAT
Organism: Hanamia sp.; assembly: GCA_036566285.1. Classification (GTDB taxonomy): domain Bacteria; phylum Bacteroidota; class Bacteroidia; order Chitinophagales; family Chitinophagaceae; genus Ginsengibacter. The sequence goes on along the minus strand of DATCWN010000305.1, from coordinate 6,690 downwards.
CTTGCTGAGAAAGTAACAAGAGAAGCGGATAAATCTTTTGATAAAAAAGGATATACAGATATTATTTTTGAGAAGTGGAAAAAAGAACATTTTCGTAAACGCGCATGAAAATGACAATAGTATTAGATTGCAATGTTATTGTAATGTGCCTTACTTCCCGCTCGCCTTATCATGCAATATACCAGTCATTAATAAATGGCAAATACAGTCTGGCAGTTAATACGGATATAGTGTTGGAATATGAAGAAATTATACAACAGAAGTATGGTACAGCTACTGCAAACGCTTTTATTACGTTATTAAAAGAACTACCAAATGTACTTTATGTGAATTCCTCGTACAAATGGCAATTAATAAAAATTGATCCGGATGATAATAAATATTGTGATTGTGCTATTGCTGGCAAAGCTTCTTTTCTTGTAACGGAAGATAAGCATTTTGATATTTTGAAAAGTGTTCCATTCCCAAAGCTTACTCCAATTTCAATTAAATATTTTTTAGAAGTACTAAAAGGTGGACAGGATAGAAATTAGTGATAAACTAAAAATAAAAATCAGAAAATAAGAGATTTGGTTATAAGAAGAAGAGGTTGAAAATGATTCAGCCTCTTTTTTTATGCCTCTTTTGATTTTAAAAAATACATTTGCAATAGTTATGAATTTGTATTTATCTTATGGCCCACCACTTAATAACTCAGTAAATGACCATTCAATTTTATCTTAGATATCATACACATTATGGGCAAACTCTTTTAATCTTTGGAAATAATAAATACCTCGGCGACAACGATTATTCAAAAGCATTGAGTCTTTCTTATTTTAATGAAGATTTTTGGAAGGTGGCTGTTCAGTTTCCTGATGATTTTGATGACAACATTCATTATAAATATATACTGAAAGATAAGGATGGTACTGAAATTTTTGATGGCGAAGAAAATCGCTTTCTGGATGTGTCGCTCAGGAAAAGAAAAAATTACACCATTATTGATACATGGAATGCCGCCGGTGATATTGGGAATGTTTTTTTCTCTATGGCATTCAGTAAAGTATTATTGCCACCGGTTGCCAAAATAAAAATATCGGTTCCCAAGAAAATTACGCATGAGTTCAGGGTAAAAGCGCCTTTGCTGCAGCCGGGTGAAACCATCTGTTTATGCGGCTCTACGAATGGCCTGAAGAACTGGGATACGCAAAATCCCATCTTATTATCTCCTAAGAATAATTGGTTCATTGCCGAAATTCATTTGGAAGAAAATGAGTGGCCCGCCACTTATAAATATGGGATCTACGATTTAAATGAAAAAAAATTATTGCGTTTTGAAAGTGGTGCAAACCGCATTTTGCAAAAAAGTGAAAATGATTTAGGGCTTATTATTTTGCACGATGGATTTGTAAATTATGAAACAGCTTTATGGAAAGGCGCCGGTGTTTCTATTCCGGTCTTCAGCTTGCGCTCGCAGAAAAGTTTTGGTGTGGGTGAATTTGCAGATATTAAATTACTGATCGACTGGGCTAAACAAACCGGCCTAAAATTAATACAGCTTTTACCCATCAACGATACTTCTGCGCATCAAGACTGGCGGGATTCTTACCCTTATGCCGCTATCTCAGCTTTTGCTTTGCATCCTTTATATATCAATCTTGAAAAAGTAGCGGGTAAAGAATTTTCTTCGATTGTGAAATCATTAAAGAAGAAGCAAAAACAATTAAATGAATTTTCCGATTTTGATTATGTACAGGTAATGAAGTTTAAAATTTCTATTTTAAAAGAATTATACGAGGCAAAAAAAAATGACCTCAAGAATGAATTGGGTTACTTTGAGTTTTTTGATTTGAACCGTGAATGGCTGGTTCCTTATGCGGCCTTTTGTTACCTGCGCGATAAATATAAAACGCCTGATTTTACAAAATGGAAAACCCATTCAACCTACAATGAGTCGGCCATTCAAAAATTAGTAGCTCCTTCGCAGCCGCATTATGATGCAATTGCTTTTTTTTATTTTGTTCAATATCATTTGCATGATCAAATGAAAGAAGTTTCTGATTATGCACATAAGCAAAAGATCGTTTTGAAAGGCGATGTGCCCATTGGGGTTTACCGCTATGGCTGCGATGCGTGGATGAATCCATCTTTGTATCATATGGACGAGCAGGCAGGTGCGCCTCCTGATGACTTTGCGGTGAAAGGTCAGAACTGGGGCTTTCCTACATACAATTGGGAAAAAATGAAAGAAGATAATTTTGAATGGTGGCGTCGGCGTTTCGACCAGATGAGTAATTATTTTGACGCTTTTCGCGTAGATCATATTTTAGGCTTTTTTAGGATCTGGAGCGTACCGGTGAATGTAGTAGAAGGAATTTTGGGAAGATTCGTTCCTGCAATCCCTGTTGATATTTCGGAGTTCCATTCCCATAATATCTGGTTCGATTATGATCGTTATTGTCTTCCATTTATAACCGATGAAGTGGTTCAAAATATTTTTGGTGAAAAAGCAGAGGAAATTAAAAATGATTTTTTAACGCAAAATTCTAATAGTCTTTACCGGTTAAAGGATTTTGTAAACACACAGGCAAAGATTGCTGAATGGTTTGATGCAAGTGATGATGAAAAATTAAAACAGGGACTGTTTGATTTGATCAGCAATGTAATTTTAATAGAAGAAGAAAATTCCAACGGGCAAAAATTTCATTTTCGCATTGCGATGGACACCACGTCTTCTTTTTTACAACTTGAATACCATACACAACAACAATTAAAAGAGTTGTATGTCAATTATTTTTACCGTAGGCAAAATGATTTCTGGCGAAAAGAAGGCATGAAAAAATTGCCTCTTTTGAAACGAAGTACCAGCATGCTGATATTTGGCGAAGATCTGGGAATGGTGCCGCCCTGCGTTCCTGACGTGATGAAACAACTTGGCATTTTGGGTCTTGAGGTAGAGCGCATGCCTAAAGACTCTCGTTCGGAATTTTTTCATCCGAATGAAGCACCCTATTTATCTGCAATTACGCCATCCACACACGATATGAGTACTGTGCGCGGATGGTGGGAGGAGGACCGTGAAAAGACACAAAGATTTTATAACCACATGCTTGGCCATTACGGTGAAGCGCCTTTTTTTTGTGAAGGCTGGATCAGTAAGGAAATTGTTTTACAACATTTGTATTCGCCTGCTATGTGGAGCATTTTTCAGTTACAGGATCTGCTTGGAATTGATGAAAAGCTGCGCCGTGAAAATCCGAATGATGAAAGAATCAATGTTCCTTCGGATCGAAATCATCATTGGCATTACCGTATTCATATTGGCCTGGAAAAATTATTAAAAGAAAAGTCTTTTAATGAAGAGATAAAAAAATATATTGTAGAAAGTGGGAGGAACCACCCCTGACCCCTAAAGGGGAACTTTGATTCAACCTGTGTCAAGCAGTGGTAACTTCTAAAAAAACAATTAGCTTATGAACTTAAAATATAAAACATCCAATCTTGCTTTCAAGCATCCATTTACAATTTCCAAAGGAACCAAAACACATCAACCTGCTTTATTGTTAGAGCTTGAATATTTTGGTATTAAAGGTTATGGCGAAGCGCCGGCGATTACCTATTACGACATTACTGTCGAAAAAATGATCGAAGACATAGAATCCAAGAAACAATTTATAGAAAAATTTTCTTTTACTGAGCCTGACAGATATTGGCATTACCTTCATCATTTGATTCCACAAAATCCCTTTTTGGTTTGCGCTCTTGATATGGCTGCATGGGATATTTATGGTAAAATGAAACGCAAGCAATTGCATCAATTGTGGAATCTTGATATTTCAAAAAACCCTTTAACCGATATTACCATTGGCATAGATACCATCGAAAATATGGTATCGAAAATGGAAGAAACACCTTGGCCAATTTATAAAATTAAATTAGGAACCACAGAAGATATTCACATCATTCAGGAATTAAGGAAACATACCGATTCTGTTTTCAGGATTGATGCTAACGCTGGATGGAAAGCGGAAGAGGCTTTGGAAAAAATAAAAATTTTTAAAGATTTGAATGTTGAATTTATAGAGCAGCCTTTGGCAAAAGATGATCTTGAAGGAATGAAATTTTTGTTTGAACAATCTCCTTTACCGTTGATTGCGGATGAGAGTTGCGTATCGGAAAATGATGTATTAAAATGCAAACGTTTTTTTCACGGCATCAACATCAAGCTTACCAAATGCAGCGGCATCACGCCGGCTTTGCGCATGATAAAAATGGCGCGGGAGTTTGATATGAAAGTAATGGCAGGTAGTATGAATGAAAGCGCTATTGGCACAGCAGCTATAGCGCAACTATTGCCCTTACTGGATTATGTGGATATGGACGGCCCTTTGCTTCTTGCTGAAGATGTAGCAACCGGCGTGCAATTTGAAAATGGAAAAATTATTTATGGTGAGGGAAATGGTTTAGGAATTTCGGTAGTTCCTTTTTAATTCCTCTATTTTTCTAACACCTGAATTTTTCCGGTAAATCTTTTTTATATTTCTACTATTTCATAAAAGTTTTTTATCAGCCAAATATAAATGTGCGATTATGAGAAGAAACTATTCAGAATTAATTAAGCGGATTGATTTTTCAAGATCCGCTGATGGAGTAGTCCCAGCCATTATTCAGGATGCATCTACCCATGTAGTTTTAATGCTCGGTTACATGAACCAGGATGCATTATTTGAAACGATAGATACGGAGATACTTACTTTTTTCAGCAGAAGCAAACAACAACTATGGACAAAAGGCGCCACTAGTAAGAATTATTTGCATCTCGTGGATATCAAACTGGATTGTGATTTTGACACATTACTTATAAAAGCGAGGCCGGACGGGAATGTATGCCATACCGGAGCAGAAACATGTTTCAATGAACCCAATACTTCTGAAGATTTTTTGCGCACGCTTGAAAAAATAATTGAGGGTAGAAAAAGGCGTCCTGTTTCTGGTTCTTACACTTCTACTTTATTTAAGAACGGTATGAATAGCATGGCGCAAAAATTGGGCGAGGGTGCTTTGAAAATGGTGATTGAATCAAAAGACCACAACGACAGGCGCTTTGTAAACGAAGCCGCGGATATGCTTTTTCATTACCTGGTTTTATTGCAGGCTAAAAATAAAACACTTTCCAATGTAGTGGACGCTTTGGAAAAAAGACATGCGGTTCCGAAATAAATAACACGAATTTTTTTCACGAATTACACGAAATTTTATTTGACTTTAGAGACACTAATTTCTGTAAGGAGCTTATTGTAAAGTCTTTGTAATTCGTGTAATTAGTGCCTATAATTCGTGTGTCCTTTTCTTAAATTCGTGCTTACCAGATCCTCACCCTTAAACTATCCGGCAAATACATTTTATCTACGGGTTTTATTTTGAATGTAGAATAAAATTCATCCACATCGCTGAAAGGCCCGTTAACACGATACTTCGCGGGTGAATGAACATCTGTCATTAATTGGGTTTTCAGGTTTTCATCGCGGGTAGCATACAACCACCCAAGTGAGTAACCCATAAAATAACGTTGCATAGGAGTAAGGCCGCCGACGGTTTCATTCTTTCTATATTCTTCTGTTTTTTTAAAAGCGTCTATGCCTAACAGTATGCCTCCAAGGTCGGCGATATTTTCTCCCAGAGTTGCCCGCCCGTTTATTTTAGTTCCGGGCAAAGGCTCATATTCATTAAACTGCCGAACCATTAATTGTGATCGCTTTGCAAATTCTGCTGAATCATTTTTTGACCACCAATTTTTCAGATTCCCCTTATAATCATAAAGCCTTCCCTGGTCGTCAAAGCCATGGGTAATTTCGTGGCCGATGGTGGAAGCGCCTGCGTACCCATAAACAACAGCATCATCCAGCTCGCTGTCTTTAAAGCCGGGCACAGTAAAGATTCCGGCGGGTAATACGATTTCATTATTGGCAGAATTGTAATACGCATTATAGGTTTGCGGATACATTTCCCATTCTGTTCGGTCAATCGGTTTCCCTAATTTATTTACTTCATGCTCGTGCCACCATTTATTGGCATTAATCAGGTTTTGCAAATAACTTTCTTTGCTGATTTCCATGGCTGAAAAATCTTTCCATTTATCGGGGTAGCCAACTTTCTTTGTCATGGCATTTAATTTCACCAATGCCTTTTGCTTCGTGCTGTCACTCATCCAGGAAAGATTTTTTATTCTTTCTTTGTAGGCATCTCTTATATTTTCTACAAGATCGCTGTATCTCTTTTTGGTGGTGCTGTCAAAATATTTTTTTGCATACAACTGACCAAGCAATTCCCCCATAGCATTTTCTTCAGCTCTGATGGCTCTTTTCCAGCGTGGCCTTCTTTCTTTAGCGCCACTTAATAGTTTAGAAAAATTGAAAGTTTCTTCACCAAATGCATTTGGCAAAGCTTCTGAAAACGCCGAAACGGTTCTATATCTCAAATAATTTTTCCAATCGTTGATTGACGTTGACTTTAAAATGCCGTCCAATGCTCTAAAAAATTCGGGCTGGCCTACAATTACAGAATCTATTTTGCTAACGCCAATATTTTGTAAAAAAGTTTTCCAGTCAATGCTCGAAGAAAGTTTCGACAAGTCGGTAATGGCAGTTTTATGATAATTGGCATAAGGATCACGAAGGTCGGCCAGCTTCCTTGAAGCCTTTGCCAGTC
>DATCWN010000545.1:0-14035 GCA_036566285.1 Hanamia sp. | reverse complement strand
GACCGCTTTCCCCATAGGGTTTCAGACCTGGGCGGGGTGAGGCTGATTATATAATTAAGGAATGATGGTTTTCCAGGTAAAATCCTTCATCCTTTTGCGTTTTTAATTGCCTTAAACCCACAAAAAAATAATTAAAAACTTTCTCCTGGAAAGTTATGAGAATAGCTTCCATAATAGTAATTTTATATCGCCCCTCTTTTTAGAAACCCCTCTATTTTTATTAACTTAAAACTTTTAACATGAAACGGTTATTAATTACAATCTGCGCGTTACTGTTGGTTTTTTTAAGCAAGGAAAACTTTGCCCAACAAAAATTAAAAGCCAAAGAGAATAAAACAAAAATGAAGGATGGCGATGCAAAAATGAAGATGAAAAGCACGATGGATAACATCACTTATCCCTACAAAGCTAATTATTCTTCCAACTTTAAAATAGGTAACCCGGCCCAGGCAAAAATGATATTAGAGCTTTGGAAAGACTGGGACGACAATGCTTTTGACAGGCATGATTACATGGCGGATACCGTGGTCATGTTTTTCCCGGACGGCAGCATGATAAAAGGGAAAGACTCATCTCTGGCCGGCGCTATGAGATACAGGGGATCTATGTCCTCTGCTACCAGCAAACTCGATGCATGGATTCCTTTAAAGAGTGTTGACAGAAATCAAAACTGGGTAGCAGTATGGGGTTCAGAAACAGACACCTGGCCTGATGGCAAAACAGAAACAAGAGAGATCCATGAAATCTGGAGGTTTAATAAAGACGGCAAAGTTGATTTTATGAAGCAATTTGGTTCCAAGCCTGTGCCCATGCAATAATACCCAAAGGGTCAGCTACTATTCTTACAAACAGGCCGGACGCCCGGCTTCGGGGGCGTTTGTATAAATCAACTTTTGTAAAGATTAGAACTTTCCAAAAGTTTGCTAAATTCGTTGTATGTACAATACCCATCAAATAATAAACATTCTTGCCAATCAAAAAAAAGAATTAGAGAAGAAATTCCCTATTTCCGAAATGGCATTGTTTGGCTCTTATGCCAGAGGAGATTTCAATGAGCATAGTGACATTGACATATTGGTTGACTTTAATAAAAGAATAGATGGGTTTGATTACATTAGAATTGCCCATGTATTGGAAGATATTTTCCAGCACAAGATTGACCTGGTATCCCGCAAAGGTATCAAGCCGCAATATCTTTCTTATGTTGAAAAAGACCTGATACATGTCTGAAAGAGAAACTATTTTACTTCTCGGCGATATTCAGGCTGCCATTAATAATATTGCAGCGTTTACAAAGGATATGACGTTTGAAATGTATCAATCTGATTTACGAACAAAGCACGCTGTAGAAAGAAATTTTGAAATTATTGGGGAAGCAGTATCAAGAATCCCCGGAGAATTTAAGGTGCTTCATCCTCAAATAGAATGGAGAATATTAAAGGATTTTAGGAATTTTATCATCCATGAATATTTTGGTATTAACGACGAGATTGTTTGGGACACTATTCAATTGAGAATTCCTGAATTATCGGATTCCTTTTCTGATTTATTAAAATAGAATATCGGAATATATAAACTTTTGGAAAATTTTAAACTTTCCAAAAGTCTAATTACTCTAATTACGCTACTGCCTTATTCACCAAATCCGCTGCTTCACTCAATAAGATCGCGGATTGTACTTTCAATCCACTTTTATCTATAAGGTCTTTGGCCACTTCTGCATTGGTTCCCTGTAAGCGAACGATTATCGGAATTTCAATATTGCCAATTGATTGATAAGCGTCTATAACGCCTTGCGCCACGCGATCGCAGCGAACAATACCACCAAAAATATTAATAAGTATCGCTTTTACTTTCGGATCTTTTAAAATAATTCTAAACCCAGCTTCTACGGTTTGCGCATTAGCAGTGCCGCCAACATCCAGGAAATTGGCCGGTTCACCACCACTTAATTTAATCATATCCATGGTTGCCATAGCAAGTCCGGCGCCATTTACCATGCAGCCTACATTACCATCTAATTTTACAAAATTCAGATTAAATTTAGCGGCCTCCACTTCTGTAGGATCTTCTTCGCTTACATCTCTGAGTGTCGCTATATCAGGATGGCGCAAGAGTGCATTGTCATCAATATTCATTTTACAATCCACGGCGATTATTTTGCTATCGCTTGTTTTAAACATTGGATTTATCTCAAGCATGCTGCAATCAAGTTCCACAAAGGCCTTATATAAATTGGTAACAAACTTTACGCAATTTTTAAAAGAGCCTCCGCTAAGGCCGAGATTAAAGGCAATCTTTCTTGCCTGGAAGGGAGCCAATCCTCCACCCGGATGAACCCATTCCTTAAATATTTTTTCAGGAGTATCATGCGCCACATCTTCTATATTCATTCCGCCTTCGGTGCTGTACATGATTACATTTTTACCTTTGGAACGATCCATTAAAACGGATAAATAAAATTCTTTTACCGGTTCAGCGCCATCATAATATACATCCTGTGCTACTAATATTTTACTCACTAATTTTCCTGCTTCACCTGTTTGTACAGTTACTAAAGTTCCTCCCAAAATAGTTTGCGCAATGTTTTTTACATCTTCCGAGCTTTTAGCAACGGCTACCCCTCTCTGTTCAGTACCGCGAATTTTTCCTTTGCCTCTTCCACCGGCATGTATCTGCGCTTTTATCACCGCAAACCTGCTTCCATACTGGCTATTAATAAACCGGTAAGCATCTTCTGCTTCCGTAACCGTGCTACAGGCAATGCCTTCCTGCACAGGCACATTATATCTTTTCAATAATTCTTTGGCCTGGTATTCATGTAAATTCATTAGAAAAAATTTTCGCAAAGATAAACATAATGAGGGATTGTTGAATTGATGAATTGATATTGCATTGCTCTCTTGTTGTATTGTTTCATTGTTGAATTGTTGTATGGTGTGTACAGATTTAGTTTCAAACCGATCTGCCTTTTTTATTCTAAACAATAAACTCTTTAGCCAAAACCATTGAACCATTTAGCCATTGAACCAAAACCATTTAACCAATAAACCAATAACCCATTTAACCAATGAACTAATGAACCAGGAAACAATTTAACCATTTAACCAAATAACAATTAGCCCATTCAACTTACCTTTGAGCACAATTTTTAAAAATTGCTTATGCTCAAAGAAATTAATGAGGCGGTTCATTTTATTCAATCAAAATATAACACCCAACCTTCTGTTGGAATCGTTTTGGGAAGCGGGCTTGGAAGTTTTATAAATGAAATAGAAGTGGAGTTTGAAATTCCATACAGCGGCATTCCACATTTTCCTGTGAGCACAGTGGAGGGGCATAATGGTAAATTAATTTTTGGAAACCTTTCAGGGAAAAAAATAGTTGCCATGGCAGGACGGTTTCATTATTATGAAGGATATTCCACACAGGAAGTTGTTTTTCCAATAAGAGTTTTAAAATTTTTAGGTATCCAAACTTTGTTGATCAGCAATGCCGCAGGTGGCGTGAATACTTCTTTTAAAGTGGGCGACCTGATGATCATTAACGACCACATTAGCCTGCTGGCAATAAATCCGTTAATAGGAAAAAATGAAAATGAATTAGGAAAAAGATTTCCTGACATGAGTGAGCCTTATAAAAAATATTTGATAGATAAAGTAAAAGGTATTGCCCTGGAAAAAAAGATTGAAGTGAAAGAAGGCGTATATGTAGGGGTTACAGGGCCTACATTTGAAACCCGCGCGGAATATAAAATGTTGAACCTCTTAGGCGGTGATGCCGTGGGCATGAGTACCGTGCAGGAAGTAATTTGCGCAGTACACCTGGGTTTGCCGGTTTTTGCTATGAGCGTGATTACCGATGTGGGAATAAGGAAAGATGAAAACACCATCACTCATGAAGAAGTGCTACAGGCAGCTAAAGAAGCAGAACCAAAACTGACTTTGATATTTAAACAATTGATCGCTCAATTATAAGAAGAATGTGAATGGCAATTATTCAACACATATTTCTCCATAAAAAATTCATCAAAATACTTGGTACTGTATTTATTTTTTTATTGGGAATACAGTTTTGCAGCGCGCAATTACCACGAATAAGACCAGGCGCCACCAATCCTATTCGATCACAAGACGGTAATGCACAAACGCAGTCCAGGGACACGATTGGTTTTGAGCATCGCGATGATCTGGCGGATTCTATTACCATTTCTTTCCGATACCTTGATTCATTAAAAAGCGGCCTTCTTGATTCTTCCACAAATGATTATGGGAAAGTTTATTCTGTTCCCGCAGGTTATGTAACGCTGGGTAATAATGGCAATGCGGCATTTCCTGTTTTGTTTACTCCTTTCTTAAAAGCGGGCTGGGACGCAGGTTTCCATGCTTTCGATCTTTACAAATATACCATAGAAAATACCCGTTTTTTCAAAACCACCCGGCCTTATACCGAGCTAAGTTATTTTCTGGCATCAGGCAAAGAGCAGGTGGTGAAAGTACTTCAAACTCAAAATATAAAGCCCAACTGGAATGCAGGAATTGAGTACCGTTTGATTTCTTCGCCCGGAACTTTTCAAAATCAAAATGTAAACCATAATAATTACCGGTTTTTCAGTAATTACCAGGGAAAAAGAAAAAGATATGCGGCCTACTTCGTACTCCTTGGCAATAAACTTTCTTCTTCTGAAAATGGAGGCATACAAAATGATTCTTTGTTGCAAGACCCTAACCGCAAAAGGCGTATCGCGGTTCCGGTAAATTTGGGCGGTGATACAGAATCGAGCTTTAATGTGTTCTCCACAAAAATATCAACAGGAAATCAGTACAGCGACTTCACTGCTTTTTTTCGACAGAGTTATGATGTAGGAATTAAAGATTCATTGATTATAAATGATAGCACCACAGAATATTTATTTTATCCGAAATTTCGTTTCCAGCATACTTTGAATTATAGTTCTTATACCTATGGGTTCAAAGATATTTTAACCAATCCCGCATCTGTAAAAGTGGACTCTGCATTTTATAACAAATGGTATGGCCTCACTTTTAAAAATAATTCCCAATTAAATTTTTGGTTACAGGACAAATGGAAATTCGTATCCAACGATTTTGTAATCAAACAATTTCCGCAAACAAAAAATCCCGGGCAATTTATTGAAGCAGGTTTGCGGATTGAAAACTTTTCAGGAACGTTTTCTTCATCACCCAACCCTATTTACCTGGTGCAGGTATTTCCTCCACCGCCGGTAAAGAGAAACTACTACAACCTGGTTTTGCATGGAGAATACCGGAATAAAACAAAGAACAAAAAGTGGGATGCCTTAGCTACCGGAGAATTTTATGCGGCGGGCCTCAATGTGGCAGACTTTAGTGTTTACGGTACTCTCACGCGTTTTCTAAATTCAAAATTAGGCGATGTGCAGGTGTCTTTTCAAAATGTAAACAGGTCTCCTTCTTATATTTTTACAGGAAATTCCGCCTTTGACCTTGATAGTAGCTCCTTGACAAAAAAAGAAAATATTACGGTAATAACATTCCAGGCAAACAACCCAAGGTTTACTTTAATGGCAAGGAATATTTCCATTGCCAACTACACCTACTTCAAAGATTTTTATCACACCGACCAGTTCAACGGCTTGGTAAATCTTACACAATTCACGGCTTCCACTAAAAGTAAAATTACCCGGCATGTAAGTTTGTACAGTGATTTTATAATTCAGCAAACCACCGGCAACAATCCGGTAAGGGTTCCTTTATTTTATACCAGGCAAAGACTTGCTTTTGAAGGAAATTTTTTCAGAAATTTGAATCTTAGCACCGGGCTTGATGTAAAATATAATACACCTTACAAAGCCAATAATTATTCACCTGTTATGGGAAAATTTTTTCCGCAGGATAGCGTTACCATCAGCAATCTTCCGCAGTTAGATTTCTTTTTCAATTTCAGAATAAAATCATTTACGGCTTTTATAAAAGCAGAGAATTTAAATACCGTCTCATTTAGCGAAGGCTTTGGGTTTACCAATAACAGTTTCGCAGCGCCCCATTATCCCACTCCCGGGTTTCTTTTCCGCTTTGGCATACTGTGGAGATTTGTAAATTAAATCAAAAAAGATTTAACGTATTAAGAGGCGTATCTGCCAATTGACCATTATTTTTTCCAACGATTTATAATTAAATTTGTTCTCTAAAATATAATTATGAAAGCGATAAAATTATTATCACTACTCTTCATCAGTATGATTGCTTTTCAGTTTTCCTTTGGACAAACTTCAGTAAAAAATGAAACCGTAATAGTGAATGGCAATTGTGGAACTTGTAAAAAAAATATTGAAAGAAGCGCATTGAGCGCCGGCGCCACCACTGCGAACTGGGATAAAAAAACAAAATTCCTCGCTATAAGTTATGACCCTGCAAAAAGTAATTCAGCAAAAATTCAAATGGCCATAGCTCAAGGCGGCTACGATACGCAGGATTACAAAGCCAACGACAGCGCTTATAGTAAATTAGATGATTGCTGCCAGTATGACCGTATAGATTTAAAACAGCCCAAAAAAAATTAAGGTATTTGGAAACAAAATTGCAGGTTAGAAAAATACTTGAGAAAGACAACGCCTCACTCGCTGTTATCATCCGCACTTCTCTAAAAGAATTTAATGCCAACAAACCGGGTACCGTTTATTACGATGAAACCACCGATCATTTAAGTGATGTTTTCAAACTGAAAAATGCCGCTTATTTTGTTTTGGAAACAGAAGGAGAAATTGCAGGTGGCAGTGGTTATTATCCCACAAAAGGATTACCATCGGATACATGCGAGCTGGTAAAATTGTATGTATCCAAAAAATTCAGAGGAAAGGGTTTTGGTCAAATCCTTTTGGATAAGTGCATGAAGGAAGCGAAACAAGCCGGGTTCCAAAAGATGTATTTAGAAACCATGCCCGAGCTTACCAGCGCCATCCCGATGTATCAAAAAAACGGGTTTCATTTTATCAACTCTTCCCTGGGAAACAGTGGCCATACGGGTTGTGATGTGTGGATGTTGAAGAATCTTTAGTCTTACTTGGTTTTTAAAAAGAAAAGAGCGGCAAAAGGGATTCGAACCCTCGGCCCTTAGCTTGGGAAGCTAATGCTCTACCAACTGAGCTACTGCCGCTTAATAATGCGCTAAAATTAAATTAAAAATTAGAAACTCCACAACTGATTTTTTTAATACGGTGCAAAAAAGGGATGCAGATACCTTTGTACCTTTAAAATTCAAACAATGTCTTCCTATCAATTTTAAATCATCATGAGCAAAGCATTAATCATAGTAGATGTGCAACAGGATTTTTGCCCCGGCGGCGCTTTACCTGCACCCAAAGGAAACGAAGTGATTCCGGTAATCAATAGTTTGATGGATAAATTTGATTTTGTAATAGCCTCCAAAGACTGGCATCCAAACGAGACGGTACATTTTAATAAGTGGCCGGTACATTGTGTAAGGGCTTCTGCCGGAGCCGCCTTTCATAAAGATTTAAATGAAGATAAAATAAATGAAGTTTTTCTGAAAGGCACCGGTAATAGTGATGATGGTTATAGCGCCTTTGAAGCCACCAACATTGATCTTTCACATTGGTTGAAAAAAAATAAAATTGATACGGTTTACATCTCTGGATTAACAACTGAATATTGTGTAAAAGCCACTGCCCTGGATGCGCTTACATCCGGATTTAAAGTGTATGTAATTACGGATGCTGTGGCCGCCGTGGAAGCTCAAACCGGCGATGAAAAGAAAGCATTAAAAGAAATGCAGGATGAGGGAATACAATTGGTTGTTTCGGGAGAGATTAATTATCCAGGAACAAATCCGGTTCATCCACCAAGCTTAAATTAATGGAATCCGTTCCCGAAATCCCTTCAATGGAACCTTTGATATGCGCAGAATTCAGTAATACTTTTTCCAGTTGTTTTTCACGTGCCTTCCATAATTTTTCCATTGCATTTCTTTCTACCTGGATACTCATTTTCATGGAAACAAAACCTTCACGTATGGCTTTCCATTGTTCGCTAAATTCATTGCTGGTTAAATAATCATAAAGCAAATGCATTTTATCACCTTTGTTTTCATGCTTTTTTGAAGAATTAAAAACCCTGATGATTCCATCGCGCAATACATTAGCAAGTGCTTTTACTTCAGAAAAAGTGCATATCCACACGCCATCCTTCAATCCAAAACAATCTAAATCCCGTGGCATTGTTTTGGTTACAAGCACGGCAATGTCGGCGCTATTGCTGCGCATGTCTTTTTTGAATTTTTCTATCCAGTCGCCGCCAAAGTTTTCGGTGCGCTTGCTTTCATAAATTATTTTACCGCATTCCTGCCCGAAATTATTTCTTACCAATTGAATGCAATCAGCGCCACGTATACCTTTGCCCACTTCGGTAACGATGTCAAATGGAAAAGCATTTTTTAAGATACCTTCCAGTGCTGTTTCCTGCACTTCACCTTGTAATTGCATGGAACCCTGCTCTGCCTTACGTTTCATTTCGTCCACTAATTTCTTTTGATCTTCTATTTGCTTTTCAAGTTCTTTTACTTTTAGTGTGTTTTCAGTTTCTTTAATTTCATTTTTTTCTTTTTCCTGTTTTCTTATCTGGTCCACGAGAAGTAGTCTTTCTTCGGAAAGTTTTTTCTGTAATGAAATTTCAAGCTCTTCTTCTTTTATTTTTAATTCTTTTTCTTTTTTTAAAAATTCCAGTTCTTTATGCCTTGCCTGTTTTAATTTTTCTTCATTATCATTATTAGATTCTTTCAACAGGCGTAGTTGATTTTCATAATCGTTGCTGATAGTTTTTCTTAATCTTTCCTGGATGTCTGTTTCCATTTTCAGTTTCTCTTTTTCCATTCTTTCAGCAAACAATTGATTTTCTTTTTCTTTCTTTTTTTCAAATTCTCTCTTTTGTTCTTCCAGTGTTTTCTCCTGTTCTGAAAACTGTTTCATTAGTTTTTGACGGTCGTTATCAAATTTTTCCTGGTATTCTTTTTCAAGTGATTTAGCAATGGCATCCTCAGGTGCGAATTCATGTTTACAGTTCGGGCATGTAATTAAAGTGGGCATTATTTTTAGAAATTAAGATAATGAATGTAAAATTAAAAATTAAAAATCCTTCACCCGTTTTCAGGTGAAGGATTTGTGCGGCAAAGGAGATTCGAACTCCCAAGTCCTTTCGGACACTACCACCTCAAAGTAGCGCGTCTACCAATTTCGCCATCGCCGCATTGGGTTTGCAAATCTAATAAAACCTTCCAACTAAAATCAGGCATTTAAAATAATTCTAAAAGTGGTTCCTTTCCCGACTTCTGTAGATTTTACATATAACTGGCCTTTGTGATATTGTTCAATAATTCTTTTACAAAGTGAAAGTCCTAATCCCCATCCTCTTTTTTTGGTAGTAAATCCGGGTTTAAAAACTTTGGAAATATTTTGTTTGCTGATGCCTTTACCGCTGTCCCTGATGTCTATGATTGCGTGCCCTGGTTCTTGTTTTATTTTAATCGTAATCAATCCTTTTCCATCCATTGCATCCAATGCATTTTTTAAAAGATTTTCTATCACCCAATCAAAAAGAGGCGCGGAAATTTTTGCATTAATATTATCCGCTGATTTTTCAACAATAAAATTTACTTTATCTGTGGACATTCTTTTTATATAAGCCACCATTTTTTCTACCTGCTCAAAAATATTGTGTTCTTCAAGTTTGGGTGCGCTTCCTATTTTCCCAAACCGGTCGCTTATTAGTTTCAATCGGTTCACATCCTTCTCCATTTCTTTTGAAATGTCTGGATATTTTTCATGCTCTTTCAGCATTTCTATCCAGCCTTGCAACGATGAAATAGGTGTGCCGAGCTGATGAGCCGTTTCTTTTGCCATGCCAGCCCACACCTGGTTTTGAGTGGATTTATTTCTTACCGACATGGCATAGAAGGTAATGAAAATAAAAAGAGCCACAATCAATAACTGTACAATGGGGAAGTACCTTATTTGTTTTAATAAATTGGAATCTCCATAATAATATTTATCAGCCACGTAAGGTTCTTTACTTAATTCAAGTACAATCGGTTCGTGGGCGGATTTAAATTCTTTTAATTTTTTTTGAAGATAATCTTTTGAAGATAATTTAGAGGGATCCAAATTCCTGGAATCAATAATGCTGTCATTTTCATTGGTCCAAATGATAGGAATATCCTCATTCTGTTGCTGTATCTGGCTTGCCAATGTGAGATCAATATTTTGCGCTGCTGATGCAATAAATTTATTCGCTTCTATCCATTGACTTATTTTTTCTCTTTCTTCTATTTCTATTTTTTTTGATAAAAAATTGGAATAAAAAATAGTGCCTGTTACAATAGCAACCGCTATTAATGCCAGTCCCATTCGAAAATTAAGAAGTTGCCTCAGCATTGTAAATGATTATCTTCAAATCTAAAGGTTTCCAATAATTATCGGAATTAAAATCTGAAATCTTTTAAGTTTGTACTTCATTAATCATTATTTCATTGACTTCTTTGCCATCGGTAGCGGTTGTAATACTTAACTGGAATGGGAAATCTTTTTTGCAAAAATTTCTCCCTTCTGTATTGGCGTCTGATTATGAAGACCTTTCTGTAATTGTTGCTGACAATGCTTCCACAGATGATTCCGTTTCTTTTCTTCAGCAAAATTTTCCACAGGTAAAAATAGTATTCAATCGCAGTAATGAAGGGTTTTCAAAAGGCTACAATACTGCATTAAAGCAAGTTACAGCGGATTATTACATTTTATTGAACAGCGATGTAAAAGTAAATCCGGGATGGATAGCCCCTATTATTTTATTGATGGAAAATGATGAAAAAATAGCTGCCTGCCAGCCAAAAATTTTATCTTTTAAAAATAAAAACCAGTTTGAATATGCCGGAGCTTCGGGTGGATGGATAGATTATTTGGGATACCCTTTTAATCGTGGACGTGTGTTTGATTATTGTGAAAAAGATCATGGCCAATATGATAATTCTGAGGAAATATTTTGGGCAACAGGCGCCGCATTGTTTGTAAGGTCTTCTGTTTTTCATGAACTACATGGGTTTGATGAATACTTTTTTGCCCACCAGGAAGAAATTGATTTGTGCTGGAGAATGCAAAGAGCGGGTTATAAAATTTATGTGGAACCGGCATCGGTAGTGTATCACGTGGGTGGTGGCACATTGCCAATGGGCGATAGAAGAAAAATTTATTTGAATTTCAGAAATAACCTGGTGATGCTTTCTAAAAATTTACCTTTTTATGAATCCGTATGGAAAATACCAACTAGAATTTTTTTAGATACCATAGCGGCTTTCCAGGCTTTGGTGAAAGGGAGCTTCAGCACTTTTATTTCAATTGAATCGGCGCATCTTGATTTTTTAAAATGGATTCTTTTTGGTAAGCGGGGGAGAAGGCTTCATAAGATAAAAATGAAAAACCTAAAAGGAGTTTACGCGGGAAGTATTGTTTGGAAATATTTTATCCATAAAAAGAAAACATTTTCAGAGATTATTAGCAACAAAAAATGATTTTTGAAATCAAAGGGTTATTTTTGCCCGGCAAATTAAAAATTATGGAGCACGAAGAAATAATTGATAATAAAGGTAAAGACCTTGCATACAGTTGGGTATCTACCTCAAGATTTTTGTTTTATTGCCAGATAGCCATATTCATGGCATTGGTTGCCGGCGGGTGTTATACCATGTATGCACATCGCTACCAGGGTAAGCCGAATGTAGAAATTCCGGCCAATACGCAGTACAATCCGCAGTACAAATAAATTTTGGTTGCATAGCAACAAACCCTATTTTTGCAAACCATTTTAAGTTCTTATTTATCAGCGGAAGTAGCTCATTTGGTAGAGCACGACCTTGCCAAGGTCGGGGTGGCCGGTTCGAGCCCGGTCTTCCGCTCGCAATTAAATTTGAAAGCAGTTTATCTGCTTTTTCTGTTTATAGTGTTTACCCGGGTGGTGGAACTGGTAGACACGCAGGACTTAAAATCCTGTGATCAGCAATGGTCGTGTGGGTTCAACTCCCATCCCGGGTACAATACCGCTTTTTTAAAGCGGCTTTTTTATGCCCAAAAGTCATCAAAATATTTTTTTATTTAGAAAAAATCAGATACCTGTTTAGTAGCCAGTTACGATTTTCTTTATTAATTTAGTTGTTGAAAATATCCGGTTAATAAATCTATTTCTGACTCCACGTTAACTCTTCTAAGTTATTACCGGGTAAACTCTTTAAGGTTTGATATCCGTCAAAATAATATCCTGTCTTGAAAAACGGATTCATCAAATGATTCAAATGGGGTTTTTACATTCATCATTTAAAAACTTTCAACATGAAAAAGAGTTTACTTTTCAACTTTTTTGCAATCCTTTTTTGCATCACCGCTCATGCACAGGTAACTCAAATTAATAACAACAAAAGCCTGGAACCGATAGCCCAATTGAATAATAGTAAAGTAATCGCTGTTTCCAGTATTGACCAGACTTTATGGGCTACTGATGGCACCCTTGCCGGTACCATCCCACTTTCTGCTACTATAACTATTTCTGGTTTTGGCGATGTGCTGAATGGAAAATACATATTTGCCGGTAATACCCCTGCAACCGGAGATGAACTTTTTATTACAGATGGAACGCCGGCTGGAACTTTATTATTGGATGATATCATACCCGGAGCTACAGGGAGTGCCCCTGCGGATAATTTTGCCATGTTAAATGGATATTTGTATTTCACTGCTGTAACAGCGGCTACCGGCCGTGAACTCTGGAGAACCAATGGTACGCTGGCTGGCACTTCCCTGGTAAAAGATATTTTTCCCGGAGCTACCGGAAGCAATGAACCGAACATTTATTATTTATCTTCGACGGGTAATTATTTGTTGTTTGCCGCCATGGATGCCCTTTCTAATGGCGTGGAACTCTGGAAATCTGATGGAAATATTGGTAATGCTGTTTTGGTAAAAAATATAAATTCAGGTGCTTCTTTATCTTCCAATCCACATGATTTTTACCGCTTTAATAATAATGTGGTATTATTTGTGGCAACAGATGCTGCTCGCGGGGACGAAATATGGAAATCCGATGGAACTAATGCTGGTACTACAATATTAAAGGATATAAATCCGGGTGCTGATAGTTCTACCTTTATATCTATAGAATTAGCCCCTGGATTTCTTTTTCAGTTTCCTGTTTTTGTATCGTTTCATTTATTTAAAGGTTATGGTTATTTTATGGCAAATGATGGCAGCGGGAATGTGGGGATATGGAGAACAGATGGAACCGAAGCGAATACCACACTTGTAAAGGAAATGCTGAATACATCGGAATTATCAATTGCAGGTTTTGGTGTTATGTTGTTTGATGCCTTTAACCTGTCCAATAAATTTATGTTTCCGGTTTCAGATGCCCAAACGCGTTTTGAATTGTGGGAATCTGATGGAACTCCCGCAGGGACAAAGGTCTTCAAAACTTTTCCTGTGAATTTAAATAATGATGTGCCCATAATTTATTTAAATATAGATTTTAATAGTACCACACAAACGCTGACTTATCCGCTTTTCAATGGAAAATTTTTCTTCTCTGCCAGTGATGCGGATAGTAATGAATTGTGGTCAACCGATGGAACCCTTGCAGGAACTGCAATTGTGAAAAACATTAATCCCTTAGGGAATGGAATAGAGTCGGAGAACTCCAGTTTTTTATACACCAATGCAGGATTATTTTTTGCTGCCAATGATGGCACGCATGGGAATGAATTATTTAAAAGCGATGGTACTGCATTGGGCACTTCTATGGTTCAGGATATTTATCTGAACGTAGGAAGTGCTGAGCCCCGGCTGAGCTACGTTTTTGTGAATGGTAAAATTTTATTTACGGCTACTGATGGAGACAGTCCTGAGGCAAGAGACCTTTTTGTAGTGGAAGGAAATTTCACTCCGCTACCTATCCAGCTTTTAAATTTTACAGTTTCATCAAATGGAAAT
>DATCWN010000444.1:0-11216 GCA_036566285.1 Hanamia sp. | reverse complement strand
ATAATTAGAATTGGCAGATACAGAATCGTTCTGAAAACCGGCCGGGATTTTACAATAGATTTATTCACTAAGCTTTTTCATGTTTAGTACCCAATAGCACCTTTCCACGATAAATGACCCGGGGAAATATAAAAGTCCCACTCCCCGAAGAATTTTTATCAGGAGAATAATTATTGGAATACCTTTCAACTCTTGGGGATTCACTCTCACCTCATGGGGACAATTGCTCAACTATTCAATCATTTCTCAATTAATAAAAAGAAAAAGAAGCCGTCCTTTAGACAACTTCACGACAATTCACAAAGAGGTATGGCAATTGAAAAAAGGCGTTATACAACCTCCTCCGAAACGATTCTGGTTTACGGAACTTTTTCCTGGTACACTTCCCCGTCCTGGTTAATACTCATATTGGTATTTAAAGCCGGCAGAAAGCATTGTACGCGGAACAGGTGGTCAGTGGCTTCCATTTCAATCCTGGCGGATTGGCTTACGGGGTCAATTATTCGCCGGTACTTTTTATTTAATTTCTTAATGGTATTTGCATACTTCCCATATTCTCTTTTAAACTCCTGCTGCAGGTAATAATACTTCCAGAGAAGTAATTTTAAATTTTCTGTTTCAACAGAGAGAAAAGCTGAAACCGGTAATGTATCAGAGAAAAGAACATACCCCCATCTTTCCGGATAATGTAAATTAATAATTCCCTGGGGAGACCACACTGAATAATGTTCGGGAAATAACTTCCCGATGGTGTCTCTTTTTCTTACATATTTTCCATCTTTCACGTCAACATCCCATTGCACATGCGAGAAATTCATACGCCAGATAGTTCCCTCATCAGGGGTGCCCTTCCGGCTCATTTTCAAAGAATTAAAAGGAACAGCCAATTCTATATTCCAGCTTCTGTCTTTATCGCCCGGCTGATTTAAAGTTCCGTCTAAATAAATGGCTTTCTTTAATCCTTTAATATCCCAACTGCTCAGCGACCGTCCGCCGTTACGATAAGGCTTAGGCATAAATAAATCCCACACAGTACTGTATGCATTAATCTGAAATTCAAAATAATTATGGGTATCCCCAATGGGATCTATGAATATTTCAAAAGCATTATCCTGGAAAACAGAAGCATCATGATCCTTTATGGAAGCCCATATACCGGGCTCTTCCAGTTGGGCATACAGGTATAAGAATTCATCGTCCCACAACATTTTGCAACGGGTCTTATTGGAAGAAGTGCTGTTTCCACTTACTATATCTGTAAATACTTCTGTCCAGGGCGCTTTATCCCAGGCTTTCTCCTCATCTTTTCCATCTACCTGTATTTTTTCTGTCGTTTTCAATACCGTGTATTGAAGAGGAATGCGCATGAGGCTTTCCATTTCAGATTTGGTAACCTGTGAATAGATTTCACTATGATTGAATGCGATTGTAAGTAACAACAAAAAGAACGACCGCATCCGCTGATTTTTATTTTTATTAATGATTAAAGAGGAATGAGAACCATCCTTAAAATCTGTCTAAAAATGGATTCCTGAATTTTCTATGTGCATAAGAGTGATCGGTGGGGCACCAACCACCCACGACGGCTAAAACATTCTTATTTTATTTATTTGCTGTTCCCTGGCATTTGACGTGCTTTCCTTATTTCCTCCACACTTACTCCGTCTATTTTACAGCCTCCATAGTTCTCTCACTACAACAGGCTTCTTCAAAGCAGCCCATACCGGCTTTTATCATTGATTTTTATATATAAGCAATGCAGTCCATTTCCACCAGGGAATCTCCCGGTACACCACCTTTGGCAACAGCTACTGTGGTGCGAACCGGGGGCTTTTTACCAAAACGTCCTTTATATACTTCATTCATGGCTTTGTAGTCGGCTATATCATCTAAAAACACACTCACTTTTAATACCTTTTTCATGGAAGAGCCGGCTTTGATGAGCGTTTTCTCCATTTCTTTCAGAACGATTTCCGTGTGCGCTTTGATTTCAAAGGGCGCTACATGGGCGCCAATTCCCGAAAGATAAATTACATTGCCATGCCTTGTAAAACCTGAATACAGTGGCTGATCCTGGAAATCAGTAATATCGCCGGTTGTTTCTCCTTCTTTTATAAGACTTTCTGCCTTTCCTGTAAAACCCAACGTGGTAATAGCGGCAACGGTGCCTAAGAGTTTTTTAATTGCAGATCTTCTCGGTGTGGTCATGATTAAATTTTTTGGGTGATATAATTGATTTATTTTTTAAGATCTCAAAACAGATGTGCGAAAATATTCATTTAAATTCTTTTGGAAGAAACATTTCCGACCCTTCATAAGTTTGCGGTAAGAAACAATCGTTTTATTACAACCGGGTGCTTGTGTAACCACTTTTTCAACGCTCTGGGAGGGATATGATGGGATGATCCATTTTATAAAATAGGCTTGCGCAAAGGTGAGCAGGCAGATAAGTAAGAGCATGATGAAACTATGCTTTACCGTAAAGCGGAAAAGATTTGCCTCCTTACCCACAAGGCCCACAGAAGCCGTGGCCACGGCTATGGATTGCGGCGAAATCATTTTCCCTACTACGCCTCCTGAGGAGTTGGCGGCTACTGTTACTAACGGATCTACGCCAATGGAAGTGGCCGTTACCTGCTGTAGCTTGCCAAACAAGGCATTCGAGGAAGTATCTGAACCCGTTATAAAAACACCTAACCAACCCAGTATGGGGGCAAAGAAAGGATATAGAAATCCTGTATTGGCCAAAGCATGAGCAATAGTAATGGCAATACCTGAGTCATTGATAATATAAGCGAATCCCAGGATGGCAGCCACCGTAATAATGGGGAATCTGAGCTGCTTAAGGGTGGAAAAAAATAATTTCAATCCCTCACTAAACTTTATCCCTGCCAGGGGTATCGTTATTAATGCGGTAATGAAAATGGCGCTTCCCGATGCAGATAAATAATTAAACACAAATACATGCTTTACCAGGTTGCCGTTACTATCAATAATTACATTGTGAATACCCGGGATTTTAAACTGCAGCATCCCTATGGAATTCAGTGCTTCTTTCACCGGTTGCAGCCCCCACGCAATGATCATTATCGTTAACAGGATAAATGGGAACCAGGCTTTCACTACCTGCATGGAGGTATAATGAATCTCCCGGTTAATGGTAGAATCCTTTTCATTTTTGAAACGCCATACATTTTTGGGTTTCCAGTATTTTAAGAAAATAACCATGCAAAGGATACACCCTCCACCGCCAATAATATCCGGTAGTGCAGGCCCCAAATAATTGGAACTAAACCATTGTAAAAATGCAAATGAAATTCCCGCAACTAATATAGCCGGTAATACCTCAATGGATTTCCTAAAACCCGATATTAATATTACAAGATAAAACGGAATTAAAAGTGACAATACCGGCAGCGTTCTGCCCACCATTTGGGAGATAGCCATTTCAGGAATACCCGTTACCTGGGAAGCAACTGTTATGGGAATACCTACCGCACCAAAGGCAACCGGAGCTGTGTTGGCAATAAGACAAATGCCAGCTGCATAAAAAGGGTCAAATCCTAAACCTACTAAAAGGGCGGCTGTTATGGCTACCGGCGCCCCGAACCCTGCCGTGCCTTCCAGGAAAGCGCCAAAGGCAAAAGCGATCAATAATGCCTGCAGTCTCCTGTCAGACGTAACCGAAGCCATGGAGTGTTTTATGATCTCCAGTTGGCCGCTCTTAACGACTATGTTGAACAAAAATATGATGGCAATTACGATCCAGCAAATGGGGAACAGGCCATATAGGATTCCGTGGAAAGTGGATAGAAGCGCCACACCTACCGGCATTCTGTAAATAATTATAGCAACCAGCAGGGCAATAGCAGTTGCTAGTAAGCTGGCATAGTGGCCTTTCATTTTCCTTACAATCAACGCCCAGAATATAAAGATCATGGGAACCATTGCAACTAATGCTGATAAAAAAATATTGTTTAAAGGGTCAACGATCTGAGTCCAGTTTTTTATCATTATCAATTATTATTGATTCAGTGATTTTGTGGTATCATCAAACAAAGAAATTAGAAACGATATACTTGTCTGCTTTTTATAAAGCAAGTATTATAACCTGCGTTGTTTAAATCTAAAATTGAAGGTATTTTATTTATAGAAATTACGTTTTACAACCGGGATCTGATCACGTACCCCGCAGATGATAGTGATGACGCGTTGCCTTCCAATCCGCCATACCATATTCGCTAAGGCTAACCCGCCCCTCCATAAAATCATTACTGGTTACTTTACCTGTGAATTCAAAATCAAGCCTGACACCATTTAGCGTGTAGGCGCTACGCATCAGAATGTCGTTCCCATAAAGCGTACCGGCTAAGTCGCGCGTGGCATAGCTGCCATAATGTGTTCCCAGCAAATCATTGCCTTTCTGCTCTAAAACAAATCTCTGGCTATCAGATCTGGAAGCAAATTTTATTTCAATCTCCCATTGGCCATTGACATCAAATGATGCCGGACCAACCGGCCTTGCAATATGAGGAGGATTTGACAGTACCGCAAAAACACGATCCGCGATAATGCGCTCCTCACCTACATTTAATTGTGAAGAATTGATTCCAATATTCGGCTTCATATTAGGTGGAAAGGGAAGAAAGCTTCCGGCACCACCAACAGCAACGCGTGGATTACTGTCCCATAATAATTGTTCTACATTGTTTCCTGTGAGAGGAATGCGTTTTGTATCCCACTCCACATTCAGGGAAGGACTTCGATTGGATAACTGCTCCGGGCGCGGCTGACGTATGGTTGCACTAACCCCGGGTATCTTTTTCAGACGGCTGGAAATATGTTCTAATTGAGATGTCCATGCTTTTATTTCCTTTTCATGATCGCGCTTCATCCACATTTCAACAGCGGCCAACATACCCATAACCTCTTCACGACCCACTTTATATCCGCGGCCAAAACCGTGATGTGGCGCACTGGTTACCCAGGCTGCCTGAATTAAATCTTTACGGCCAATCAGCAGTCCAGCGCATTGCGGGCCTCCGAGATATTTGCCGCCACTGTAAGCGACAAGGTCAGCGCCCTGAGTTATGTGTGGGTTGGGAACTGGTAGCCCTTCGGCAGCAGCATCGACCAATATCGGCACGCCGAGAGGCTTAGAAAGAGAGGCAATCTCCCTAATAGAAAGAGGTCCGTTATTCGACTCATCTCCCGCCAAAACCAGTATCATAGCCGTTTGTGGCCCAAGGGCCGCTTTCAGTTCTTCAAGGTTTGACACCGTAATCATTTTCACTCCAACGCCCCTTACCGCAGACTCATATGCTGTCCATGAATAGGCAGGAATGATCACTTCATTTTTCATTCCGATAAGATCCGGAAGCTGCCAAAGCTTATCAGGGTTTCCTCCTGTTAGTATGCCGGTAGTAGCGATAATCAAGGCACCGGTTGCACCTGTTGTTACTACGCCCCATTCTGTTCCCGTTAATTCTCCAAGGCGTTTTCCTACTCCGTTCATAAGTTCATCTATTTCTACATAATCAAGGGTTGCAGCATCCATCGCCCGCTGTACTTCCGGCAACATTCTGCAGCCCCCAATTATGGTAATAGTACCCCGCCCATTGATAACGGGGCGTACTCCAATTTTCTCATAGATACTTTTATGAGGTACCTTATCTTGCACCGGAGAAATGCCATTGGTTACTGTATCAGTATCATTCGCATTTCCTTTCTGGATATCCAAAGCAGAAAGTTTCTGCAAGGGTAATGTGCTCCCTAATAAGCCACCGGCCAATGGTAAAAAAGATAGGTCTTTTATAAGCTTTCTGCGATTCATAGTAAATGAAGATATTATAGTTGGCGAAAGAAGTTATTGCAATTTAAAGCGTTTTTATTTTATTACATTATGAAAGTCAGATAAATTGCGGAGGTCTTATTTATGCAATTGAACAAATACTGAAAACTGTTTTTAGACATCACTCAAAGAGAAAAATTTATTTATTATTCCTTATCTCATTTCTTTCTAAAACTTTTATTCCTTCTTTCCCTGCGATTATTGCTTTATTGGCTAACTTATAAAAGAGTGAGGTTTCCACTACCCCTGTAATGCTTTTAAATAGCGGATTTATTGTGGAAAGATCGGGCCATTCCCCAAGCCATATATCCAAAAGATAATTACCGTTTTCTGTAATTACATAGCCATCTTTTTTTTCACTGATCCTGTAAGCACTTTTTGAACCAGGGAAAAGGTTTTGTATGCAACCAGGGACATAGCCAACCGCCTGGGGAAGCAATTCAATCACAACAGGAAAACGATTATCGAAGTTCTGAACAAGTTTTGATTCATCTCCAATCAATATAAATTCATTTGCCATCGAAGCCAATAATTTTTCCTGCGTATGAATGCCTCCTCCACTTTTTAATGCATTAAGTTCGCTGTCAAGCTGATCGCAACCATCGAAATAAATATCAATGCTTTTAAAGGCAGCTATGGGTTGAACCATAAATTTATTTTTCCATAGTAACTGCCTGGTAGAAAATGAAGAAGTTACTAATTGAATGCGGAGGCCGTTTTCTATTTGTGCTTTTAAAAATTGGAATACATACCCTATCGTGGAGCCAGCTCCCAGACCCACAATGGTTTTATCACTTATTAAAGTAATTGCTTTTTTTGCAGCTTCTTTTTTAAGATCTTCTGTACTCATAATGGTCGTCCACAATTAAGAAAAAGAATAATCAACAGTTCTTCTTTCAATCTGGCTTTGCATGGCCAATTCGATAATACGTATGGTGTTCCGGGCTTGCATGGGTGTAACCATAAGCTGATCCCTACCTATAATTGTCTTATATACATTATCATAAAATTCTGCGTAATTTCCTTTTTCGCTTTCTATATTTCCGTTTATATGCAGGCCGTTGCATTCGGTATTTATTCTCCCCCAGATTGATTGAGGTTCCAGGCCCCAATTATCCTTTGTGAGTGGCGAATATCCTGCTTTAAGCGCTTCTTCCTGCACGTCCATTCCGGATTTTACAAAAGAACCATTGGTGCCTAGCAAAACAAAACGCGGCAGCGGTTCTTTTACCAACATACCGGCTTTTAAAGATGTTTTTACCTGAGGATAATGCAGGATCACTTCAAAATTATCAACCGCTTTCGCAGATTTTCTTTGCATCCGCAGATCGGCTGTAACCGCTTCAGGCAATCCAAATAATGTCAAAGCCTGATCAATCAAATGTGATCCCAGATCATACAAAATCCCCGTTCCGGGCGCATCTTCTTCGCGCCAGGCTCCTGGTTTAAGGAAATTTCTGAAGCGATCATAACGACTCTCAAATTCAACAACATCGCCTAGTAAACCACTTTGAATCACTTTTTTTAAAGTATGAAAATCACTGTCGAAACGCCTGCTGTGAAAGACAGACAGCACCTTATTCCGGCTCGCCGCCAATGCGATCAACTCATCTGCCTCCGCAGTGGTAACGGTAAATGGTTTATCTACCACTAGATGCTTACCTGCCTGCAAAGCCTGTAACGCCAATGAATGGTGAGAAGTATTAGGAGTGGAGATGACAACAAGGTCAATATCCGGATCATTACATATTTCTTCTGAGGTATTTACAATTTCTGCTTCCGGGTATTTCTTTTCTGCTATTGAAATCTGCTCTGGCCGTGAGGCTCTTATTTTAGCCAGTTTCAAACCGACTACTGATGTCAGCACAGGCGCATGAAATATTTGTCCACCGATTCCAAAACCGATTAATCCAACACTTACAATTTTGTCCATGATGTCTTTTGTTTAGGAAAAGGTTGCAACTTAAACAATAAATGAAAAACATTTGCCTCAAATCAAATTAAGATTGAGGGAGACGACATCCATGGTTTCTTTATTTCTCATATTGATAATGATTTCTGAATCTCTTTATTCAAATAAGACAGTACCAAATTTCTCATAGTCATGAAAACTAGTTCGTGTCTTCTGCCACGACCATGTCGATCTCCCATTGTCATAGTCAATACGGCAAAAATTAGCACGCCATTGAGTTCCTTTTTTGGGAGGTACGTTTGCCATGGGTTTAAGCAACGCAAAAGGAATAAAAAATTCGGCAGTCCAGAAAGTAATTTCATCCGCTGCATTTTCCTTCTTATTCATATTTATTCGCGTGGCATGCCGTGTCCTCCTATTGCCTTCGTAATGCCAGGGTCTCCATCCAAAAAAATCGCCCTTATTATTAGGCACTAAAATAGGTAACTCATAATTAAGTGGAGAAAGCTCGTATTCAAAATAAACCGGCATTTTCTCATCTGTCCAGAAAAACACTTCTACTACATCTTCATTATAAATATCCAGAAAATCTCCTTTCAGCGTGGCCGTAATCTTTTTATCATCACATTTGAACAAACAATAAATGCCTTCATCAGAATATAATAATTTCATTTGCGTCTGATAAACTGCTCCATCGTTTTTGCGTTGTGGCAACGTAATCCATTTAGCAGATTCCCAGTTTTGCGAAGTTCCATCACCAGTAACCTCAAAATCTGAGATTTTTTGGATCTTTAATATACTATCTTCCTTTACAACTGCACCAGCAGACTGAGCATTTATAAAATCATGAGAGCTTAGAACAAAAAGTAAAAAGAGGAAACGGTAAATCATCAAAACTATTTAAAATTTGGTAATCCAATTATTTTGGTAAAATTTCACTTCGAAGGTAACATCGGGAACAACCTCCTAATATCGTCGTCATTGGGCTGACTTCCATATTCGCAAATCTCAAATGCTTCTGCGTGTTGTACCTGATTTGCTTTCTCCTTCCCATACCATTTTTCAAGCGAATTTCTTACAGCCGGCGTAATTTTTACTGCACGACTTTCGAAAAGCCATTTTTCACGATCTTCTTTATTTTTTGGTACCTGATCGTAATAATGGCCAATCCATGGAAGCCACTCATACATTTGTGATTCGTGAGCGTCTAAGGCATGAATCTTTTGAGCATAAACATCGGTAATATCCACCGCTACATCGGGGCTAAAAGAATTAGGTCGTTGGAAAAAATCCTGATAATATAAAAATACAGGATTTTTGTTTAGGGCTGGTGTTTCTGGAGCCACATTCGGAACCGCCACCATATAAGCCGCATCCTGTACAAGTATACCTGTATAGCGATGATCAGGGTGGTAATCGTTTGGACGAGGTGCAATTACTATATCCGCATTCCATTCTCTAATTTTTTTTATGATTTGTAAACGCACATCCAAAGTCGGCAATAATTGTCCATCATGGTTGTTCAAAATATCATAAGTTACTCCAAATCGTTTACCCGCTTCCTGTGCCTCGGCAAATCTTCTTTGAGCCAATGCAACTCCACTCGCTGTTTGATGACCCGCATCTCCGTTCGTTACAGAAACGAACTTAACGGCATAGCCCAATTTCGCAAAAAGGATTGCCGTGCCTCCTCCATCCTGGTCACAATCATCAGGATGCGCTCCTATCATGATAACACGAATCTTCCCACTGTCAGATGCAGATTGCACCGTGACCGCTTTTGCGATATTGCCCGTATCTGAAGTAGCATGAGAACTGTTAGCATCGCTATTACAAACGATAAAAAACATTGAAACAGCCAGGGTAGAAAATAACTTTTTCATTTGATTTTATTTTAAGATCTTTTAGTAATCAACTTCTCATGAATACAACAACCTAAAAATAACCATCTGCATTGAGATTACATGAAATTTAAAAACAGATGAATCATAATAAAACTTTTTTTTCGGTTCGTACTGATTCATCACAAGCGAAAGCAATCCGCAAACTATTAATGGCGTCTTGAATATGATTTGTTAAATCAATATCTTCCTGAATAGCCTGCAAAAAATAGCGTTGTTCCCGGTTACATAGCTCTTGATGATCTGGTTCATCTTTTAAGTCTATCCATGTATCAGGGTTGAGAAACTGACCATTTTTATCTAACTCGGCAGAATGAAACAGAAGACTTTGGCCCCCATCCAGCTTCATACCATCCTACTGATCCATCTTCAAACCGAATTTGTAACTGGCCATAATTATAATTATGTTTTGGAATTTCATCGGTTAAGCGTGCACCGATAGCATTTACCTGGATAGGTCTTGATTGGGTCATCTGGCACATTACATCCAAATAATGGACGCCGCAATCCACGATAGGGCTGAGGCTTTTCATGAGATTCAGATGGGTAGCCCAAGTATGTCCATGACTTTGTTGATTTAGATTCATACGCATCACCAAAGGCTTTCCCAACTCGTGACTCAATTGAATGAACCGCTCCCAGGAAGGATGATGACGCAAAATATACCCTACCACCAATTTCTTATTCATCTTTTTGGCTGTTGCAGCTACACGTTCCGCACCTTCAACCGAATCGGCCAAAGGTTTTTCTATAAATACATGGCATCCATATTCCAACGCTTTAATTGCGAAATTTTCGTGCGTGTCCGGGTAAGTGGAAATACAAACGGCATCTGGTTTGGTGGCGTTCAATGCTTCATCTAAGTCACTAAATAATTGATATTTGTTTTCCAATTTCTGATTCAAAACCTCTTTACTATTTCCTCTCGAAACGATTCCACAAATTTTAAAACCATCTAAATTATGGTATGCCATTGCATGGGATGTTCCCATATTTCCACAACCAACAATTAATACACGTAATAATTTTATTTTCTCAGCCATATAATAATTTTAAACAGTTTTTTTATGAGATAATTTTTCTTTAAAAATTAAAGCAAAAAAGATCATAACAACTCCTGCTAAAATAGAAAGATTTGCATAAGCCGCCCCAACCTGAATGGCACTCCCTTTTAAGTTTGATAGGATGTAAGTCCCCCAGATAAAATACTGTAAAAACATTAGTACAGACAGCCTAATTCTTATAAATAAAGGCATTAATTCATTTTATTTATTATTAATAAGCCCTGGCTTAAATATTCGATTTCCATTCAGCGAGAATAAATTTAGTATCCGGCAAACAAGGCTTAAAAGGCTTAAAATGTATATATTAAGGAACAATTAAAAAGTATAGTTTCAAACAATTAAAGATTTCCTTTTTTCAACTCTTCCACCGCATAATTAGCAGCCCGGGCGGTCAATGCCATAAAAGTTATAGATGGATTTTGAGTACTGGTGGAGGTCATGCAGGCGCCATCAGTTACAAAAACATTGGGGCATGCATGCATTTGACT
>DATCWN010000315.1:0-5888 GCA_036566285.1 Hanamia sp. | reverse complement strand
ATCAATATTTTTCCCCGCGATGAGGGTATTGTCCAGCGCTTCTATAATGGATTTATTTACATTTTTAGTCCCTGTTTGCTTGGTAGAAATGATGTGCGCCGCCGGTGCATATTTCAAAATAGTTGACAGGTTCTGGTAGCCGCCACACGACCCAAGCATAATAATCTTTGCATTTTCCGGAAGCTGTTGAATGGTATAAGGAAGATGATAACTGTGCCCGCGGTGGATTACAATTGATGGCTTTAACCCAATGGCATCAAGATAAGCAATCATATCTCTCTGTGCATCCGCATCTTTATCAGTTTCATTATCCAGGGGAAGATTGGCGTAAATCCAAACAGGTTTTCCCTTAATAGATTTTATTTCTACCCATCCTTTTTTTTGAGTAATACTCCACTCACTCCTTGGAAAAGAGGTAAGATAACTTGCATAAGATTCCTTACCATCCTTATCGCCATAAAAAAATACCAACTCCACGATGCGACCGCTGTCGTCGGTCAGGTAACTGTTGTCAACGGTGTAGATAGGAGGAATTCCAATCTCCTTTGAAAGGTCGATTCCATTCTTAGGATCTGAGGAAAGAAAGATTGTTTTTAGCAAACTATAAATCCTTCGCCCTCTCTCATTATTTTCTTTTATACATCTTTGCTCATTCCATTCCACATTGCGCAACATGGATTTTTGTACTTCCGGATTGGTAATGCTCCCATAGGAATCCGCCACATCTACCGCATCTTCAAGGGTACCTGTTGTTTCTAATTTCAACACAAAAGCCTGCATTAGTTTCTCAGAATTTTCAGGCATGGTTTTTAAAAATTCATCTAATTTATTATACCCCGCCGCCATCTTTATAAACTTCTTAAACTTATCAAAATTTACAGAGAGAAGCAAAGAATCGCCATGAGGAACCGGCCCCATTTTTTGAATCATCCGGTCGAAACTGTATTTGTAACTTGAAGTATAAATATCATTTTCACCCAATACCATCATGTAATAAAGCTCCTGTGCATTTAAAGGTTCCAGCGCCCTGAACCTAATAGGATTCGGGCTTTCGTGTAATGTGTTGATGGGATTGATAAAATGTTGAATAGCTTTTTTCTGCAGCATATCTACCAATCCATTAGACCCTAACATGGCGATAGGCGTATCACCTTTTACAAACCTTGAGTAATAATCAATCTCTGTTTTTACCAGTAATCTGTAATACCCCACACTGTCATAATTCTTATCAGAAGTACCCACCACTTTTGTAATACCTGCAATATTTTGTTTGCCACTGATAAGGTCATCTAAAAAGGGAAAATAAAAAAGTGCGCGGTTCTGTGTACTTAACTGTACCACGGTTTTAATGCGGCTGTCGTCAATTTTTCTAATTAATTTTCCCTGACTGCTATTGGAAGATTGCGCATAAGAATACAATTGAGTGGGGCTGTTATTAAACGCAGCAATCACTAATGAATCTGCAAATGGCTCATCTACAAACGGGCCAATATTTTTCAGGATTTCATCAGGATGCAGTACGCAAAATTTTCGGAATAGTATAACCTTACTTTCTTTGTACCCGATATTGTCCTCAAAAATTTTTGCATTAATTACACCCACTTCATAAGGCGCTTCTTTTATAAGAGGCGCCATATCTTCTCCTTTTATATTTGCCTGAAGAATCTCAGTAAAATTTTCAACAAGTAATGGCGCCATCGAAGGTAAAATCTGGTGAGACTTCCAGTTAGTAATAAAATTTCTTACGAGAGATTCTACATACCGCAGGTACCGAACTTTATCATTATTGGTAGCCAACTCTTTGTTGATTTCAATATCATTTCGCAGCACATTTATCTTCCTGATAATGGCATCAGTAACCTGTAAATTTACTTCCGCATTGTTACTTACTTTCAATAAGCCATCTAATTTGCCGTCCTCTTTATCGGCGCGTTTTTGCTCAGCTTTTATTTTATCATGAAATCCTTGCCTGCTTACAGGGATGTTGGTAGTATCACCATTCGCAAAAATAAATTGAGGAATAAAAAAAAGCAGTAGAAAAAAATATAGAATTGTTCTCATAATATAAATTATAGAAGCAAAAATGTTTCCAATAGTTGCAAATTTAGTTTTTGTAATCAGGTAAATGAGTAATTAAGAAGCGATTTGCTATCAATATAAATGTTATTAACCTTTTTTTAGGATAATAAAAGCCCATTCTACGGTACTTTCAGGATGGTAAGGGAAAATATCTGTGATTTATAAAAAGAGCCATTTCTTTTTATGAGCATAAAAAATTTCGTGTTCGCATTCCGGAACAATATTAAAAAATTGTAAACACATTTTTAGTAACACATATTTAATATAGGTTTGCAATCCATGACACCGGAAACAAAAGCACGCACGATCTTAATCGCCGACGATGAACCTGATATTCTGGAGATCATCAGTTATAATTTGCAGGCAGAAGGTTATGAAGTAATCACCGCAAAGAATGGCAACGAAGCGGTTGAACTGGCAAAACGCAACAAGCCTGATTTAATTATTCTTGATGTAATGATGCCGGGGAAAACGGGATTTGAAGTTTGTAAAATACTTCGTACGCTTCCTTCATTTCAGGAAACCGTCATCATTTTTTTAACGGCGCTTAACGATGATAGTACTCAAATAAAAGGCCTGGAAACCGGTGGCGATGATTATCTTACAAAACCCATAAGCCCCAAGGTTTTAATAAGCAGGGTGAATGCACTTTTCAGAAGAATCATAAAGGAAACCGGAAGTGTGTTGCAGATAGGCGACCTTTTAATTGACCGCGAAAAATACATGGTTACTTCCAACAACCGGGAAATAATACTGGCAAGAAAAGAATTTGAATTGCTGGCGCTTCTTGCTTCCAAGCCCGCAAAGGTTTTTTTAAGGAATGAAATCTTACATAAAGTCTGGGGTACAGAAGTAATCGTTGGAGACCGCACCATTGATGTACACATCCGAAAGATAAGGCAAAAGCTGGGTGACGATTGTATTACCACCGTAAAAGGTGTAGGATATAAGTTTCAAATGTAGCGCGGTCCGATTACTACTGAAGGTGTAATTAATTACTTAAACGATTTAACAGTTCAACCATAAAGCTATCAATCATTAGTTTCTACATTTGGATTAAGTTTAAAAAAATCCTATGAAACAAATTATTACTCTCCTTGCTTTTCTCTTCTTTAGTTTTTCGCTTTCTGCGCAAAACGATTCGTCCAATAAATTAAATGGTTTATTTAAAAAAGCCAATTCCATTTTTTCTAAAAACACTTCTTCGTCTGGAAATTTATCGTCCAATGAAATTGTATCCGGATTAAAAGAAGCGCTTGCACTTGGCGCTGAAAAAAGTGGCAGCAAGCTTTCCGCAACTGATGGTTTTTTTAAAGATGCTGCAGTAAAAATTTTATTGCCCAAAGAAGTACAGGAAGTAGAAAAGAAAATGAGAATGTTTGGTATGGGAAAATTGGTTGACAATGCAGTACTCAGCCTGAACCGCGCCGCAGAAGATGCTTCCAAATCAGCTGCACCAATTTTTCTTTCCGCCATAAAAAAAATGACCGTAACCGATGCGCTGAATATTTTAAGAGGCACCGATACCGCGGCTACAGGTTACTTAAGAAAAACAACTTCTCCTGAGCTTGTTGCCTCCTTCATGCCAGTGATTGAAGAATCCTTAAAAAAAGTAGATGCCACCAAATATTGGAAAGATGTTTTTGGTACTTACAATCGTTTTTCGTCAAAGCCGGTTGATACGGATATCAATAGTTATGTAACTGCAAAAGCGCTGGATGGAATATTTTATTACGTGGCGCAGGAAGAAATTAATATCCGCAAAAATCCTGCAGGAAGGGTTACGGATGTTTTGAAAAAAGTTTTTGGAAATTAGCCCAGAGCCATTCTTATTTTCATAAATCATAAAGTTTCCCTTAGTACTTTTGAAAGAAAGTTTATGCGCACTTTATTTTTCTTTTTCTTTTTTCTTTTTAATTATTCATTTTCTTTTTCTCAAAATATAATTGGAAACTGGAAAGGAAATATTGACGTAAATGGCCAGGAGATTCCTATCGTTTTTCATTTTTATAAAAATAATTTTGGCAAGTTGGATGGCAAATGGGATAGCCCGGCACAAAAAGCCATGGGGCTGCCTTTCACTACCATTAACTCCACGGAAGACAGCCTGAATATTTCCATAGCTGCCATTAATGGCGCGTATAAAGGCAGATTTATTAATAAAGATTCTATTGCCGGAATATGGCTTCAGGGAGGAAACTCAATTGCTTTAAATTTTAAAAAATCATACGATACTACTGAAGCCTCAAATGAAATAGCTCGCCCAGAGCAAAAAGAAATTATGTATCCGAATGAAAAAGAAATATCCATTACTTCTTCAATTGGAAACAAGATTTATGGAACCCTGCTTTCAAAAAATAATCATCAGAAGTTAGTTATAATTATTGCGGGTTCAGGGCCTACCGATAGAGATGGAAATAATCCTCTGGGCGACGAAGCCAACTCTTATAAATTGCTGGCGCATTCCCTGGATTCTCAAAATATTGCCACGTTTAGATTTGATAAACGGGGTGTGGCAAAAAGTGTTTCTACCAATTTTAAAGAAAGCGATTTGATTCTTGATGATTACATAAAAGACGCAGAGAAAATATATGACTATCTGCATGATACACTGGGTTTCAAAGATATTTACTTCGCTGGCCATAGTGAAGGATCTTTAATAGGAATGATCGCTTCGCAAAAAAAGAAAGTGCAGGGATACATTTCCATTGCCGGGGCGGGAAGGCCCATTGATATTATTTTAGAAGAACAAATAAATAAACAAGCTGTACCTGATTCAATAAAAAATACAATCCACTTTGTTTTTAGCGAATTAAAAAAAGGCAAAGTGGTGAATGGATTGCCTTCTTCATTTGATGTTATTTTCAGGAAATCCATACAGCCTTATATGATTTCATGGTTGAAATATACTCCTGAAAAAGAAATAATGAAATTGAAATGCCCCATTCTTATTTTGCAGGGTGGATGCGACATACAGGTGAAAGTGGAAGATGCCAACAACCTGCATAAAGGCAATCCAAAAAGCGTCTTGAATATTATTCCTTTAATGACTCATACCTTAAAAAGCGCAGGAAAAGATTGTGTTGATCAGCAAAAAACATATACCGATGGCACATTGCCAATAGATACAAACCTGGTAAATAGTATTAGCGAATTTATCAAAAAGAATTAATGCGCTGCCAGACTAACGGTAAGGTATAAACGAAGAAAATTAATTGGAAGCCGTTTGTCCATTTCCATTTTTTACAGGCTCTTTTAATAATGTGGCAATGTCTTTATCAAGCCGTGCAATTTCGTCTAATTTCAATCCATCATAAATACCCCGAACCCTTTTTTGTTTATCAACCAAAGCAAAAAACTGGGTATGAATAAAATGATCTTCAATGTTGACATTGTTATTTTTATTATTATCAAGCAAATAACTCTGCCGCGCCATATTGTACAAGGAGTCTTTGGTACCCGTAACGAAATACCATTTTGCCGCATACTGCGGGTTTTTGCCGATCATTTTTTCTTCATACAATTTCATTAGCGGCACAGAATCAGTTTCCGGCATGGAAGTGTGAGAAAGAACCGCAAAGTCTTTTTCATTTTTGAATTTTTCAAAAACATTTTTCATGTTGGCGTTCATCTTAGGGCAAATGCCTTTGCATGTCGTGAAAAAATACTCGGTTACATACACTTTCCCATCCAGGTTGTGTCCGTTTACAGTTTGATTGTTTTGATCGGTAAATGAAAAATCCTGGACGTAGCTCATCACAGGAAGTTTCACATCAAAAAAACCTTTGGTAAAAGAAAGCACGAATAAA
>DATCWN010000428.1:0-3621 GCA_036566285.1 Hanamia sp. | reverse complement strand
CCGGATGATGAGATAGATTCTGTTATACGGAGATTGTGTTTTCTTCCAAAAAAAGTAGAGCCCTCTTTTAGTGTTGAAAAGATTGCCACGAAAACATGCTTGGTCATTTCAAATGCAAACTTAATTTCTGTAGCGCATGTTTTCTCGCAAAGACGGTAGGGGAGTGGTGCATAATTGGGAAAGATAAAAACCATGCCCACACTGTTGAAAGCTACGCGCAACAACAACTGTAGTGATCCGTGACGGGGAACATCAATGGTAGGAAAAAATGGAGCCACCCAGGGGACTCGAACCCTTGACCTGCTATTTACGAAACAGCTGCTCTACCAACTGAGCTAGGGCGGCAATTATAAAAACCGGTGCAAGATAATAAAAGTAACTTTCTTCTTTTGTTTGTCTTTCTTTTATTGTACGAAATACCAACTGTGTAGTTCGTGATGAGGAACGCAAACAGGGGGAATAATTTTATATTGACTGCAACCGGTACCGACCTGCGGTCTGACCTTAGCCGTCGGTACCGCAGGTCAGACGCGGTGAAAAAAGGCTGTTTAATTTTGATAATGACAACGGCACAAGCAAATAACTTTTTATAAAATAAAATACATGAAATGCAGAAAATTAAAGCAGTAATTTTTGATCTTGATGGCACCTTAGCCAATACATTACCCCTGTGTATAGAGGCCTTCCGGCAATCTGTGGAACCCCTGGTAAAACGTTCTGTTTCTGATGCTGAAATATTGGCGACATTCGGCCCTTCGGAAGAAGGGACCATAATGGCATTGGCGCCTGATTATTATGATAAAGGGGTGGCAGATTACCTCCGGTTTTATCAATCTTTACATGAAATGTGTCCCTTCCCTTTCGATGGAATTAAAGAAGTGCTGGAAACTTTAAAAAGCAAAGGAATATATATTGCCATGGTAACAGGCAAAGGAAAACATAGCACCGATATTTCTCTAAAGCATTTTGAGCTTACCGGGTTTTTTGAAATCATTGAGACCGGCTCACCAAAGGGAGGGAGGAAAGCGGAAGGCATCCGGCTTATTTTAGATTCATTAACCCAAATAAAAAAAGAGGAAGTAGTGTATATAGGAGATTCACCGAAGGACATTTTAGATAGCAGGAAAGTTGGGGTAGGGGTAGTAGCAGCAGCGTGGGCAGAAACTACTGATCCTGAAAAATTAATAGAGCTAAACCCCGACGAAATATTTTATACTATCAAAGACTTTTCAAGATGGTTGTATGATAGAATATAAACCCCATTATGAGGAGAAAAAAATACAGCCCCGCGTTGACGCGAGGCTGTATGTACTTTTTGAAGCTTACTGAACGTTGGTAGAATCAGATTTAGGACCTTTATCTATCAAATCCATAAACTGGTTAAGCTTGGGGGTAATAATAATTTCTGTACGCCTGTTACTTGTTTTGCCATCAGGGGTATCATTGGTGGCCACAGGATTGTATTCGCCGCGACCGCCGGCTGTAAGGCGTTTCGGATCTACACCATAATTATTTTGCAGCGACTGTACCACAGAGGAGGCTCTTAGTGTACTCAAATCCCAGTTGTTGCGGATGTTGGGTTTTGCGATAGGCACATTATCCGTATTCCCTTCTATCAATACGTCGTAATCCTTATAGTCCATAATGATTTTGGCAATTTTTGATAAGGTGGTTCCTGCCTTGTCTGAAATTTCATAGCTGCCGGATTTGTAGAGCATGTTATCTGAAAGAGAAATATACACTACGCCCTTCAACACTTTCACATTCACATCCTGCATTTCCTCTCTGCTCAGCGATCTCGTAAGATTATTGGTAAGCACCATATTCAGAGAATCGCTTTTGTTTTTGGAAGCTATCAGTTCCTGTATATATCTATTGGAGGAATTGATCTCATCTACCAGTTTGGAAATATTTACATTACCCTGGCCGGCGGAGGTAAGGCATTTATCCAATGCCGCCTGCAATGATCGCGCGTTCTCACGTTCCGCATTGATTCTTTCCTGCAATCCTGAAATTTGAACAGTGGCCCTGTCTAAATTACTTTTACATTGCTCGCCTTCCCTGGTAAGCTGGCTATTGGTTTGTTGTAAGCTGTTATAGCTGGCCTGCAATGAATTAAACTTTTTCGTACTTACACAACCTGTAGCACATACCATTGCCGTTACAACTATAATCAAACTAAAATTAATTTTCACGTTTATAGATTTTGAGTTAATAATAATATGTATTAAACAAAATTCCGGCCAAGTACCGATTTTTCTTCCTTTGCCTGTGTATTCCAAAGAAAATCGAGCCTGTTAGCACGGGGTTATGGTGGTAAAATACTATTACTTACGACAAGGCAGGAAGAGAAATGTTGGTAGAAATGATACCGCAATAAAAGATTGCCCGCCCATCGTTTGACTTTAACTTTGACCGCAATTTTAAAACAGAAAATAATTATTGAATATGCAAACACTTGGACTTATTGGAGGAATTAGTTGGGTTTCAACAGCGGACTATTACAAACTAATCAACCAGGGAATAAATGACAAATTAGGTGGGCTTAATTTTTCACAATGCGTAATTTATTCATTCAATTATGCAGATATAAAAAGGAATAACGACAACAACGATTGGGAAACAACTTTTCAAATGGTGGAAAAAGCTTGCCATCATTTAAAGTCTTGCGGTGCCACAGGTATTGTTTTCTGTGCCAACACGATGCACTTTATTGCGGAGAGAGTTGAAAAAGAAATAGGACTTCCGGTCATTCATATTGCCACTGCCACCGCCACTGAGATAGAAAAGGTGGGTTTAAAAAAAGTAGGCTTACTTGGAACAAAATTTACGATGGAGCTTGATTTTTTTAAATCAAAACTTCGTGACAAGGGAATTGAAGCAATTATCCCGGAGGAGAATGATAGGGAATTTGTTCATCAAACAATTTTTGACGAGTTGGGAAAAGGAGTGGTAACAGAGCAAACCAAACTACGTTATCTGTCAATTATTGAGGATTTAATAAAAAAAGGTGCAAAAGGAATTATACTTGGTTGTACTGAAATTCCTTTGGTTATTCAGCAATCGGATGTTTCAGTACCTATATTTGACACGTTATTATTGCACTCAAAAGCAGCAGTAGATTTTTCATTATCCTAAACGGCGCCGCAACTATCTATTGGCAGATCCCAGTTCCTTTTCATCAGCAGTTCTTGGGTTGCCGGTACTGTTAGGCTGGCCTTTACCTGTGGTTATCAGGCTGAATAGACTTTGCTGTATATATTGGGTCCATGCATTTGAACATATATCGAAACATTCATATTCAGGAACCAATCCCAGGTGGGTGAAGCGCAGTTTCGTTTTATTATCTTGTTCAGAAATCTCAAAAATGATTTTGGTGCCCTTCCATTCGCTCTTGTCTTTAGTAAAATTAAAATAGTTGTCCATCACAAGCCAGACCACCTTTTTGTTAGGAACCACTTCTGTTAATTTCATTTTGCAGCGATGCACGTCTTCATAATGATACGTAAATTCATCATTGAGTTTATGGGTACCGCCCTCAATTTCTTCTGACCACCATCCCCGGACATTATTGATGGCATTGAAGACTTCTTCCGGAGTTTGGCTTACCACCAGGGTAGT
>DATCWN010000420.1:0-20587 GCA_036566285.1 Hanamia sp. | reverse complement strand
AATGGCAAGTAATCCGTGCACGCAACAATAATCAAATTCAATTCCCTGGCCTATGCGGTTGGGGCCGCTGCCAAGTACCATAATTTTTTTCTTTGAAGAAGGGATAGATTCGTTGTGGATGATGTTAGAGTTCATTGGCTTGCTTGAGGACATTTTGATATAAAATATTATTTATTCTAAAAGTTGTATTTGAAATTAATTCATCTAAAAATGGTTTAACAAGTGGGATTATTTTTTTCTCTTTGGATAATAATAAGACACCTAATAACCCAACCGTTTTGATTCCTAATGAACGCGCAAGTAAAGCGCCTTTGCGTTCATCAATGAGTAATAAGTCAGCAGACATTTCATGTGATAGTACAATGGCCTCAGCCTCTCCTTCATCTACCTGGTTTAATAGCTCATTGTAAAGTTTATTATTTACAATTGTATTGATATTAATCCAGTCTGAGCTAAGGTATTTATGCAAATTATATTTTGCAGAGAGTTGTAAAACTTCGTTGTGTACTTTTTGAGGTATAATGATTTCTGAAAAATTATCCTTCAATAGAAAAAGCTTATCAATAATTATTAAATACCCAATACATGAAGTGTCACTTATTACAATCATTTAAGTAAATGCTTAACCGTATTTATTTCTGTTTCCAAATCTTCATCAGTCATTTTTACAGTGGGTATATTTCTGTCACATAATATTTTACTAAGATTCAACCAATCTAATCCAGCCAGTTTTGCGGCTTTTCTCAAAGAAACTTTGTCTTTTTCATAAAGCCAAATCGCAAATTCCAATTTGATTTCATTTGGCGACATATTCATGGCCTTTACCAACTCATCATCAAGTAACAACATGACTTTTTATTTTCAACAAAGTTACCAACTTATCACTCAAAGGTACTATAAAAATAAGGGGTCTTTGCTTCGAACTCCGCACTGCACGTATCTACCATCTTATAAACCCTGGTAATGCCCAGCGCTTTTCTCTTCTCATAAATATCCTCATCCGTACTTTCATCTTCCATTATACGCGCTATTTGTTCATCACTGAATCCTAAGCCTTTTGCTTCCTTCATCAGCTCAACCGACATAGATTCCAAAGTAACCTTCGCTAATTCTTTTTCGCAATTACATATCTTCTGGATCTGGTAAATAAACCATCTGTCTATATTGGTTTCCTCACAAATACGCTTCACACTTACACCAGCCATTAAAGCATCTTTTATTCTGAAAATCCTGTCCCATTTGGGTATTTTTATGTATTCAATAATCTCTTCAGCACGCATCATGTTTTTTCCGTAATAACCTAATCCTACCGCTTCATTCTCCAAACTCTGACAAGCCTTTTGAACCGCTTCGGCAAAGCTTCTTCCGATGGCCATTACCTCACCAACGGATTTCATTTGCAGGCCAAGTGTATCGTCTGCACCTTTAAATTTATCGAAATTCCAACGCGGCATTTTTACAATTACATAATCCAGTGCAGGTTCAAAGTATGCGGAAGTCGTTTGGGTAATTTGATTTTTTAATTCATCCAAAGTAAAGCCTACAGCAAGCTTTGCCGCTATTTTCGCAATCGGGTAACCTGTAGCTTTACTTGCCAATGCGGAGGAACGACTCACCCTTGGGTTTATCTCTATGGCAATAATTTCTTCATCATGCGGGTTTAATGCAAACTGCACATTGCAACCGCCGGCAAAATTTCCAAGATCTCTCATCATGGCAATAGCGGTGTTTCTCATTTTCTGATAAGCTGTATCGCTCAACGTCATGGCGGGAGCTACCGTTATGGAATCCCCGGTATGTACGCCCATTGGATCCACATTTTCTACGGTGCAAATAATTACTACATTGTCATTATCATCACGCAGTAATTCGAGTTCAAATTCTTTCCAGCCCATCATGGCTTTTTCAACAAGTACTTCATGCATGGGTGAAGCATTGAGACCGCGGTTGAGCGCTTCGTCCAATTCTGTCTTTTTAAACACTAAGCTTCCACCTGTACCACCTAATGTAAACGAAGGGCGTATTACCAAAGGAAAACCTATTGTCTGCGCAATTTCTTTTCCTTCTAAAAATGAATTGGCAATTTTAGCCGGTGCTACCGGAATATTCATTTCAATCATCCATCTCCTGAACTTCTCCCGGTCTTCGGCTTTATCAATGGCTTTTATATCTACCCCGATTAATTTGATGTTATATTTTTCCCAGATTCCCAGTTCATCAGTTTCTTTTGCAAGGTTAAGTGCTGTTTGTCCACCCATGGTGGCCAGC
Source organism: Hanamia sp. (assembly GCA_036566285.1). Taxonomy (GTDB): domain Bacteria; phylum Bacteroidota; class Bacteroidia; order Chitinophagales; family Chitinophagaceae; genus Ginsengibacter. The sequence continues at coordinate 18,319 of DATCWN010000420.1, read as the reverse complement.
ACCGCATCAATATGGTATTCGCCGGAAACATTTTCTTCAATTATCTGTTCAATACTTTCCGGATTAAGGGGAAGAAGATATACTTTATCTGCCATCATAGGGTCGGTCATGATGGTGGCGGGGTTACTATTTATTAAAATTACTTTGATTCCTTCTTCACGAAGGCTGCGCGCAGCCTGGGTTCCAGAATAATCAAATTCGCAGGCTTGCCCAATAACAATGGGGCCTGAACCTATAATCAAAACTGTTTTAATGGATTTGTCGCGTGGCATAAAAATATAATCTGTGGCCGCCAAAAGTAAACGAAAGTGTTCAAATAGAATTGAGAAAATATCGAAGTCTTAAGAAAACAGAGATTGGTACAGCTTTTAAGGCTTTCTTTTAGGAGGATATTTAGCAATGGATTGGTCAAAAAGTTAAGGCTTCTGTTGAAACCGTCCTTACTTTTTCTAAAAAGTTATAAAAGATAATGCTTATCAGACCCGTATAAATTTCTGAACATTTTTTTTACGATGTACAATTTATCAATCCATTCATTTTTCCCTTTAGAATTATATTCGTCCATAAAATGTTCTACTTTTTCCACAGTATCTTCCGCATTGTCTAATAATTCGTGGGTAGTGTTTTTTAAATGAGAATAAAATTCCTCTCTTTCTTCTTTGGGCATACTGAAAAACTTAACGAGCGCTACTCCGGCAGCGGCTCCTAATATTAATGCCGCTACTTTGTTTGTATTGGTCATAAAGGATTTAAATTTTTAAGTTCTTAAATTTGTAATGATATGATTATAATTTCTTCCAAAACGGATACCGTACACAAACCGTTCCTGTTTTTTATTTTCCTGTTTTTTTCTTTATCAATGTGTGCCCAGGTTTTGCCGGCAAAAAATTATCCGAAAGGATATTTTATCTACCCTGTGGATGCGCGGATTGGGCTTGCTGCCAACTTTGGTGAGTTGCGTTCTAATCATTACCACATGGGTTTGGATTGCCGGACGAACCAGGTAGAGAACAGGCCGGTGAAAGCCGCTGCAGACGGATACATAGCCCGTGTAAGTGTTGCCCCATTTGGATTCGGGCAAGCCATTTACATCAATCATCCAAATGGATTAACCACATTATATGGGCACTTAAATAAGTTCTATCCCGAACTCGAAAAGTACGTTACTCAAAAGCAATATGAATTAGAATCATGGCAGGTTTCATTGGATATACCTGCCGGTTTATTTCCCGTTAAAAAAGGGCAATTCATTGCGAACAGTGGCAACACCGGTGGCTCACAAGGGCCACATGTACACTTTGAAATTCGTGATACTAAAACGGATAAAGTATTGAACCCGCTTTTATTCGGATTCCCTATTCCGGACAATGTACCGCCAACCCTTTTGCGTCTATACATGTACGATAGATGCAAAAGCACTTACAGCCAATCGCCCCAATTAATTGGTATAAAAAATGTAAATGGCAAATACACCACTGCTCAAAATGTAATTTCGGTACACACCGATAAAATCAGTTTTGGTATTTCTGCAAACGACAAACAATCGGGCTCCTCCAATCCGAACGGAATTTATGAAGCGGTAATTTATATGGATGGCTTACCCCTTTCCGGCTTTCAACTTGATAGCATCAGTTATGATGAAACCAGGTATCTTAACGCCCATATTGATTATAAAACGCGTGCGGCAGGCGGCCCTTATATCGAACACTTATCCCGGTTGCCCGGCTATCCGGAAGGCGTTTATAAAGATATGAATGGCGATGGTGTTATTGAATTAAATGATGATAGTGTTCATCAAATAAAAATTGTGGTAAAGGATCCCAATGGCAATGCATCCCATCTTGAATTTAAAATTAAAAAAGGATTAATCGTAGAAACGGGGTTACAAAAAGATTCCTCATCTTATTTTCAGCAAAAAGAATTTCATCCGGGTTTTGTAAATATTTTTGAGAGCGACAATATGCAATTGTACTTATCACAGCAGGCTTTATACGATTCCGTTGCGTTTACCCATTCTGAAAGAACTTCTGCAGCGCCGCATGTTTTTTCAGCGGTTCATTCGGTACTTTCAGGCTTGGTACCGGTTCATGATAATTTTACTATCAAACTAAAAACAAATAAACCAGTTGATGAAAACCTTGCTGATAAAATGCTAATAAAAAGAACATGGAACGGGAAATCTGAAGTAGTGAAAGCAAAAAAAGAAGGAGATTGGTATTCAGCCAAATTTCGTGCTTTCGGTAATTTTGAATTGATGGCAGACGATGAACTGCCTGTCATTGGCGGCTTTGCCAATAATGCTAATCTTTCTCACAGCAGAAGCATTGTTTTTTCACCAAGAGATAATAGTGATGAAATAAAAAATTTCCGTGCAGAACTGGATGGCATCTGGCTGAGATTTACCAATGACAAAGGCCGTTCATTTATTTACCATTTTGATGAAAAGTGCCCACCGGGAAAACATGAATTGAAAATTACAGTAGAAGACGAGGCGGGGAATATTGCGGAAAAAATTTTAAACTTTACAAGATAATGTAATGATTTTAGATTGCATAAATAAAGGATTTTTATTCCCTAAATCTAAAATCTGCAACCTAAAATCATAAAATACTTTTACAAAAAAATTATATCATGACACATTTAGCCGAAGGCGATAAAGCGCCGGACTTTAGCGCAAAAGATCAAAACGGAAACACGGTTTCTCTCAAAGATTTTCGTGGGAAAAAAGTAGTACTTTATTTTTACCCTGAAGACGATACGCCCACCTGCACCATTGAAGCGTGCAATTTGAGAGACAACTATGATGACCTTAAAAAGGCAGGATTGGCCATTCTCGGCGTAAGCCCTGATGACGGTAATAAGCATAAAAAATTTGAAGAAAAATACAATTTGCCTTTTACATTATTGGAAGACCCTCAGAAAAAGATTATTGAAAAATATGGCGTTTGGGGTGAAAAAAATTTGTATGGGAGAAAATATATGGGGCTTCACCGTACTACATTTCTGATTGATGAAAACGGTGTGATTTTTAAAATATTTAAAAAGCCCAAATCAAAAATTCATAGCGAAGAAATTTTGAAAGCAGCCTCCTAACCTCCGGAGAAGGGAAAAACCCATTTGAGTTTGAATCAAAAAATATGGAATTTTTTATAAAAGAAAATTCATGGATAGCAAAGATTGCCGCGAAGAAATTAAAATCCTTGAGCGTAGCCATTGTTGTCGGCAAAACCATTCATCTTTTTAACGTTTCCAAAGATGTTTTTTTAAAAGATGAAAAATGGGTAAAGCATGAAATGTGCCATGTGAGGCAATTTAAAAAATATGGCTATTTCAATTTCATCATAAAATATTTATGGCAAAGTTGGAAACATGGATATTATGATAATAAATACGAAGTGGAGGCGCGGCTTGCTGAAGAGATGTAATTTTTAAACGATCCCTTTAAATTCAACTTCATCAAAATTAAAATGCCTTTCCATAGCATCTTCGGTAATTAATTGGCCAGCATTCGACACACCGGTAATGGTGGTTTGAAAAACTATATTTTGCTTTTTAAGCGTTACCAACTGGTTTTTTCCATATAATTTTTCATTGTACTCTTCAAACATTTTTAAGAAGTTATTTTTTTTTAAATAGTCTATTCTTTTCAAAACCAGGTTACGAAGCTCTTCTGCCATTTGCAAAACATCATACTTTTTACCGGTAATTTGCTTTAGAGAAACCGGAGATAAACGGTACGCTTCAAATTGAACCTGGTTAATATTCATTCCAAGGCCAATTACACTCCACTGCCATAAAGCCCCCTGAATGAGGTTTTCAATCAATATGCCGCCTGCCTTACTGTCATTGATAAAAATATCATTGGGCCATTTAATTCGTACGGTATCTGAAGTGTGTTTAGAAAAAAAATCATGGCAGGCAAGCGCCACTGCAGCGCTTAGTTGAAACTGCTGAGAAACAGGCAGCCACTGCATTTCCGCGACTATTGACATAGTGATGTTTTCTCCTACAGTAGTATCCCATCTTTTGCCCAGTCTTCCTTTTCCCTGGGTTTGTTCCATAGCGAAAACAGTATTTCCATTGCTTGCCGTGCCTTTTTTCACCATGGCCATGGCATAGTTGTTGGTGCTGTCCACGCTATGCAGAATAATTATTTTTTTAGAACCCTGTGGCATAAAAAGACGATTAATAAAGAATTAGTATTTTTGATAAAATAGTTACAAATTTGAGTTTAAAAGCTGTATTACAGAAGAATAAAATTATTTTCGCAGGATTCCAAATACAGGTTTAAGGTATAAAAAAAAAGCATTTGAATAATTTAACTCTATTAGATAAAAGGAAAAGAACTACCGTAACCAGGATAACGAGAAATAGTAAAATATTTAAAACTATTATACACGCCATCCAGGAAAAAAAAGGAGAGAAAATCTTAAGCCTTGACCTAAAAAAAATTCCGGAAGCGGTTACCGATTTTTTTATTATTTGCGAAGCCACTAATCCGATTCAATTAAGAGCCATAGCAGATTTTGTAGAAGAAGAAGTGAAAAAGAAATGTGGTGAATTTCCCTATAAACATGAAGGCCGGCAAGGAGAGCAATGGGTGTTAATTGATTATATAAATGTGGTGGTTCACATTATGCTGGAAGAGCCCAGAAAATTTTACAGGCTTGAAGAAATGTGGAGCGATGCTTCTATAACGGAACATTAACTCTCTAAAAATTATTAAAATCTTACATTACGCTTAATTATTTTAACACTAAAAACAAAAAATCTTATTCTGAAAAATAAGAATAAGATAAATAAAATATTACGAGGGCAAGAACCTATGGCAACGGAAGAACAGAAAAAAAAATCATTACAAAAAAGACTGAATCCTAACACAACTCCAAATCAGGATGAGGATCCTAAAAAACGTCCAAAGCTTAGTATTTATTGGGTTTACGGGATAATATTTGCTCTTATTATAGGGTACAATCTTTTCAGAACAACCAACGGTACGGGAGCAGAAATAAATAATACACAATTTTATCAAATGCTTCGCCAGGGCGATATTGATCAAATAAAAACGGTTGGGAATAAAAAATTAGTACGGGTATCTGTGAATCCTCAAAAGCTACAGGCGGATTCCGGCGGGTATTATAAATCAGTTTTTGGAGCTAATTATGACGCGGTAAAAAAAATTACCGATGCCCCACAGGCTTATTTTAGTATAATAAAAGACGAAGTTTTTGCTAATCAACTGGCTGCATTTTATAAGGACAATCCGCAGATACAACCTGTTCCCGACAAGCCGGGAGATGAGGGTGAATTGTTTGGGCAGATTGTTAGTACGCTTTTGCCGATACTTTTGATTGCGTTGGTATTTATTATGATGATGCGGAAAGTAGGTGGTGGCGCGGGCGCCGGTGGTCCGGGCGGTATTTTCAATATTGGAAAATCAAAAGCCACGCTTTTTGAAAAGGGCACTCGGGTAAATATCAATTTTAGTGATGTAGCAGGCCTTGATGAAGCAAAAGTCGAAGTAATGGAAATAGTGGATTTCCTAAAAAATCCAAAAAAATATACCAACCTTGGTGGAAAAATTCCAAAGGGAGCTTTATTAGTAGGACCTCCGGGAACAGGTAAAACTTTACTCGCAAAGGCTGTAGCCGGCGAAGCACAGGTTCCTTTCTTCAGTCTTAGTGGTAGTGATTTTGTAGAAATGTTTGTGGGCGTGGGTGCCAGTCGTGTCCGCGATTTGTTCAAGCAGGCAAGAGAAAAAGCGCCTTGTATTATTTTTATTGATGAAATAGATGCGATAGGCCGTGCCCGAGGAAAAAATATGATGATGAGTAACGATGAAAGGGAAAATACCCTCAATCAGTTACTGGTAGAAATGGACGGTTTTGGTACCGATATAGGAATTATTATACTTGCGGCCACTAACAGGCCGGATGTGTTGGACAGCGCTTTATTACGTCCGGGAAGATTCGACAGGCAGATAACGATTGATCGCCCCGACCTTGTAGGCCGCGAAGCGATTTTTAAAGTTCATCTTCTTCCCATTAAAGTTTCTCAGACTCTTGACATTCATAAACTGGCCGAACAAACTCCGGGGTTTGCAGGTGCGGATATTGCCAATGTTTGTAACGAAGCTGCTTTAATAGCTGCCCGAAAAGGGAAAGAAGCGGTTGATATGAGCGACTTCCAGGATGCTATTGACAGGGTAATTGGTGGCCTGGAAAAGAAGAATAAAATAATTTTACCGGAGGAAAAAGAGATCATTGCTTATCATGAAGCGGGCCATGCTATTTGTGGCTGGTTTCTCGAACATGCCTACCCGTTATTGAAAGTTACGATTGTACCAAGAGGTACGGCTGCATTAGGTTATGCTCAATACACTCCGAAAGAGCAATACTTGTATAATACGGATCAATTGCTCGATCAAATTTGTATGACACTGGGCGGCAGGGCAGCCGAATCCATTTTCTTTGGAAAAATATCCACCGGCGCTAGCAATGATTTGCAGCAAATAACCAAAATGGCGTATTCGATGGTTACGGTTTACGGTATGAATGATAAAGTTGGGAATGTAAGTTATTACGATCCTGCGCAGGAAAATACTTTTCAAAAACCTTTTAGTGAAGAGACAGGAAAAATGATTGATGAGGAAGTGCGTAAATTAATTGAATCGGCGTATGAAAGAACAAAGGATTTGTTGATTGAAAAGAGAAACGAAGTAGAAATCCTTGCTAAAGAATTATTGAAAAAAGAAGTGCTGTTTCAAAGTGATGTGGAAGCATTAATTGGAAAACGTCCTTATGAAGAAAAGAAAGCATTAGACTTTATAGACAATCCAAAAGAGGGAGTGATAGAATCTCCTATTCATGGTGCGGTGGATGCGATAAAATAATTTTAAATGAGAGTTTCTTCTTCGAAAGAAAAGATTTTAAAAAAAATAAGAGAGGCACTGAGTAATCCGGTGCCTTTGCCTTTTCCAAAAAGTGAAGGCACTTCTTCCGTTTTTCAGCCGCAAACAAAAGAGCTTGAAATTTTATTTGCGGAAGAGTTTACCAAACTACTGGGCAAGTTCGCCTTTTGCATGGATGAAGCGGATGCAAAAAATCAATTAAACAATTTGATTGTCCAACAAAAATGGGAACACATCTATTGTGTTGAAAAAGAGCTTTCAAAATTTTTTGATGGTGAAATAAATCAATCCTCTTTAGCTGAATGTGATGCTTCTGTTACCTCATGTCATTATCTCGTAGCAAGAACAGGCGCTATTGTAATGAGCAGTGCGCAACAAAGTGGACGCACAGTGAGCGCCTATGCGCCGGTACATATTTGCATTGCGTATGTGGATCAATTGGTGTTTGAAACCCGTGATGCCATCAAATTATTGAAAGAAACTTATGGCAGCAAACTTCCTTCATTCATCACCTTTGCCGCAGGTCCAAGCCGCACAGCAGACATTGAGAAAACACTTGTGGTTGGAGTGCATGGCCCTAAAGAAGTGTATGTGTTTTTGATTGACAGAATGGTTAACGGGTAATTGTATTCTAAAAGCTTTACTTAACTTTATAGGAAATAAAAAAATTGCAATGAACGAAATTATTTTTTTAATTGAAGAAGCCCCTGAAGGCGGATACACTGCCAGGGCATTAGGAGAAAGTATCTTCACTGATGGGGATACTTTTGAGGAAACAAAAAGAAATATTAAAGAAGCAGTTGATTGCCATTTTGATGAAGGTAAAAAACCTAAACTAATTCGCCTGCATATGGTAAAAGAAGAGGTTATTTTAGCATGAAGCTTCCGCGCGACATATCCTGCAAAGAATTAATTCTTTCTCTAAAAAAATTGGGATATGAAGTAATTCGACAAAAGGGTAGCCATATCAGATTGGTAACTTTATTAAAAGGAAAGCATTATGTCACAGTACCCAACCATAGTTCTATCAAGATGGGTACGTTGTCTGGGATAATTAATGACGTCGCAGCACACTTTAATAAATCCAAAGAAGAAATAATAAATGAACTCTTTTAATTGTTTTTCATAAATCAATGCAACTTAATCCCGGTAAAAAAATATACTTTCTTTCTGATTTTCATCTTGGTGCGCCTGATTATGCATCAAGTCTTGTAAGAGAAAAGCGCATCGTACGATTCCTTGATGAAATTAAACATGAGGCAGCCATCATTTTTATCGTTGGCGATCTATTCGACTTTTGGTATGAATATAAAAAAGTGGTTCCGAAAGGTTTTGTAAGAATCCTGGGCAAGCTTGCAGAGCTTACTGACAATGGAATTGAGATCAAATTTTTTGTAGGAAACCATGATATGTGGATGAGTGAGTACTTTGAAAAAGAACTAAATATCGAAGTGTTTTATGAGCCACAGGAATTTCAGTTTGATGATAAAACATTTTTAATCGGCCATGGCGACGGCTTGGGCCCCGGCGATTACCGTTATAAATTTATAAAAAAAGTTTTCAGAAATAAAATTTCACAGGGGCTTTTTGGAATGTTGCATCCTTCACTCGGTATTGGTTTAGCCAATTATTTCAGCCGGAAAAGCAGGGCTGCCACCGGCAAACAAGATGCACAATTTTTAGGGGAAGAAAAGGAATGGCTCATTATTTACTGTAAAGAAATACTTGAAAAAAAATATTTTGACTTTTTTATTTTCGGTCACCGGCATTTGCCTATCGAATATAAACTGAGTGATAAAAGTGTATATGTGAATCTTGGTGATTGGATAAAATATTTTAGCTACGCTGTATTTGATGGTGAAAATCTTTCATTGAAATATTATGAGCATGAGTAGAAATAACTTTATAAAACATGGTTTGTTACTCATCACTTTTTGCGTAGCTTTTTTATTAAAAACAAAAGCCCAGAACGATTCTCTTTTTAATTTTTTACAAAAAATTGAATACCCCATTTCTTCTTTTGCAGTTGATAATCTGGGTGAACTTTACATCATCAATACGGATAACCAATTGAAGAAATACAATGAAAAAGGAGATTCAGTGGGCGTTTTTAACCAGGTAACCAAATATGGCAAGCTGACTTATGTGGAAGCGCAAAATCCCTGGAAAGTGATTCTCTTTTATCAAAATTTTTCGACCATAGTTTTACTGGATAAATACCTTAATGTGCTTGGGAACATTAATCTGCGCAATAAAAATATTTTCAGGGTAAAGGCGGTTACTACTTCTTACGATAATAATATCTGGCTCTTCGATGAGCAGGATAATAAATTGAAAAAGATTGATGATGCGGGAAATTTATTATCGGAATCGGTGGACTTTCGCTTGCTATTTGATTCCGTGCCCACGCCACAGAAAATACTTGACCGCGATGGATTCGTTTATTTATACGATTCGCAAAAAGGAATTTATGTATTCGATTATTATGGAAGTTTCAAGAGCAAACTTTCCTTTTTAAACTGGACAAATTTTTCAGTAATCGGTAAAACCATTTACGGCTTTGATAAAAAAAACCTTTATAAATACACGGCTCCATTGCCCGATATAAATAAATACAAATTACCTGCAGCATTGCAGAATAATAATTTTATCAAATTGAGTAATCATAAAATTTATATTCTAAAAGACCAGCAGCTTCAGATTTATTCACTCCAATAGTTCAATGCATTTTTTAAATTGCACCTATGAATTTTCTCGACCAGGTTTATTTCGATAATTCCATCCGTAGTTTTATAGTTGTTGCTATTACCATTTTATTGGCGTTGTTGCTAAAAAGATTTATATCCAAATACGCCACCACATTGATTTTTAAAATGGGGAAGACTCAATGGGGAGGAATGGATAAACAACAGTTTGATAGTATTATCATTGCTCCTCTTGAAAGAATTTTAGTGGTGGTCATCAGTATTTTTGCACTTGACCAGCTTAACTTTCCCAAAGCCTTTTTATTTTCAATACACAAAATTACCAGCCAGGATATTGTAGAAACTATTGCTTCTGCTATAATCATCATTAGTGTCGTTTCACTTATTCTTCGTTTCATGGATTTTTTAATGCAGGTTATAAAGCATAAATCAAAAGGCCATTCTTCTGCCAGCGAATACCAGCTTCTTTTCTTTTTCAAAGATTTTATACGCGTTATCATTATCATTTTCGGAATTATTTTTATTTTAAAATATTCCTTTCGCCTCGACATTGGAAATCTTCTTACCGGGCTAAGTATTGTTGGAGCCGCGCTGGCATTGTCTGCCAGAGAAAGCCTGGAGAACCTGATTGCTTCTTTCGTGATATTCTTCGACAAGCCTTTTGAAACCGGCGATGTAGTGAAGGTGAAAGATATAACGGGCACGGTGGAACGTATCGGATTGCGAAGTACACGCATTCGCACCAATGAAAAATCATTGGTTACTGTTCCCAACAAACAAATGGTAGATAGTGTTCTTGATAACTGGAGCAGCCGCAACCTGGTACGTAATGAATTGCGCACCGTACTGCCTGCCCTGTTTACTTCTTCGCAATTGGAAAAAGCCATAGAAGGGATAAAGAATATTTTGGCAAAAGAAAAAGTCATTGATTCTTATTCCGTGCATCTACAGGAAATAACGAATGATACGGCATTAATTATTTCTGTCTATTTCACAGCGCTCACGTTTCCACAAGATTCGGGAAATCAATTGAGAGAGCGAATAAATATTAGCATAAAAAAAATGCAGGAAGAACAGCAGGATTAAGGGTTCTGATTTTGACCAAAAGTTACTCGAAGTTTTTATCGGTAAAATGGTGTTGACCTAATAATAATTATCTTTAGTTTATGAAAGAATTGTCTCACTATATTTCAATTGACCCCGACATCCGATTTGGCAAACCTTGTATTAAAAATACAAGAATTGCTATCTCAGATATTTTAATATGGCTGGCATCTGGAATGAGCCATGAAGAAATTCTAATGGATTACCCTTCATTGATAGAAGAACATATAAGAGCGGCTCTTATGTTTGCTGCTGACAGGGAAACGATGATAAAAATTATTGCAGCAAAATGAAATTATTATTAGATGCAAATATTTCCTGGCGATTATGTGCAAGATTAAAATCTTATTTTGAAGACTGTGTTCACGTCGATCATATTGAACTAAAGGTGCCCGCCGGTGATCTTGAGATTTGGAATTATGCTTTAAAAAACAAACTAACAATTGTAACTAATGATGAAGATTTTATTAAACTACTTAATTATAGAGGTTACCCTCCGAAAATAATTTTATTAAGAACAGGAAATCAAAGCAATAGTTTCATTGAAATGCTTTTAATTAATCACAAGCAAGATCTTTATTCTTTTTTTAAAGATGAAGATATGGGGTTGTTAGAAATATTCTAAATAATGGTTTCATTATAATTAGGCATATCATATAATGGATTAGAGATTGTTTTTTAATTCCAATAAAAACAATTTTATTTTTTCTAACGATTCTATCATCTCATGTTTTTCTCCGGCTGCTTTATTGTTTTTTAAAAATTCTTTGGCCCCCTCAATGGTATATTTTCTTTCGCGCAGCAAATGATGGATCATCTTCAAATTCTTTACATCCTCGGGCCTGAAAAAACGATCCCCTTTTTTATTTTTTTTGGGTTTTAAAATTTTAAATTCATTTTCCCAATATCGTATCAGCGAGGTATTTTCATTAAACATGGCGGCTACATCGCCAATGGCATAATATTGTTTTTGAAAAAGAATTTCATCTTCGGGCACAGTTAATGAATCTGGTTCAGGTGTGGCATCCTTCAGGCTTTTTCTTCCTCTTTTTGATTTAGAAATTTCTTTTTTTATTGCTGCAATCTTCTCCTCTTTCTTCTTTTGAAGATCATCATCAAACTCAAAATTGATTTGCGATAAGGCCATAATTAATCGAGACTTTTTGCGCTTCCTGTAGATGCGATTTTCAAAATCCTGTCAAACTGTTCGGGTGTAAGATCGTTATAAAAAAAATATATCGGGTCCACTTCCCTTCCATTTACATGCACTTCATAATGGCAGTGCGGGCCGGTACTTTTTCCCGTGCTGCCTACCCACCCGATCACTTCACCACGTTTTACTTTTTGTCCTGCTCTTGCTTTTACCCTTACCATATGGCCATATAAAGTTTCGTAACCGTAACCGTTATTAATGATTACATGATTGCCGTAGCCACCTTCATCATAGCCCGCTCTGGTTACTCTCCCATCTCCGGTGGCATAGATCGGGGTGCCCTGAGGCGCAGTAAAATCAAGGCCTTTGTGCATTTTAGGAGTTCCATAAACCGGGTCAATTCTCATTCCAAAGCCAGACGCAATCCTATCCAGATCGCGGTTGCTTACCGGTTGAATGGCGGGTATCGAAGCCAATTTGTCCCCTTGATTTTTTATTAATTTTTCAATTTCATTGTAGCTGGCATATTGATAATTAATTCTTGCGCTGATATTATTTAATGTTTTTGCCAACTCGTTGCCTAATTCTTCATCATTGATCGCCGCTACTTTTTGTACTTCCATTTTTTGCTCAGTAAGTTTTGCCCTTGCGCTATCGGGTAAAGGGTTGGCTTCAAAAATGGAGCGATAAACCTGGTTGTCTCTTTTTTCAAGGGAAGCCATTTCCTGTTGCAACTTTTCGGATTGCATCGCCAGCGCTTCATAATTCTGCCTCATCTTTTCATACTTTAATTCTGCCAGTTTCAATTGAGGAGAGGGTATAAAACGGAATACAAAAAAAACAATAGCAAATGCCGTAATTAAAGCCGCGACTATAAACGAGAAAAATCGTAGAAGCCTGACTCTAAATGGCGTTACTAATTTCTCGTAACGTAATGTGTGGGTATTATAATAGTATTTTATTCTTTTCATAACCCAAGTAGCAAGTAATTAGTAACAGGTAGCAAGAATCCCGCACTCATTCTCTCACAGTTTGTAAATGCAGCCAAACAAAAATATCTTTGCCCACAATACACAATTTTAAAGCTACCAAAGATAAATCTTAAAGCCCTAAATCAATCTTAAAATCACTCCACATATATCATGCAAAGTGCAGCAATAAGGCAACATTTTCTTAATTTTTTTAAAGACAAAGGACATACCATCGTTCCTTCCGCGCCGATCGTTATAAAAAATGATCCTACGTTACTTTTTACCAACGCGGGCATGAATCAGTTTAAAGAATATTTTTTGGGAGATAAACCCGCCCCTTATTCACGTGCGGTAGATACACAAAAATGCCTTCGTGTAAGCGGCAAACATAATGACCTCGAAGAAGTGGGCGTTGATACGTACCATCACACTATGTTTGAAATGCTGGGCAACTGGAGTTTTGGAAATGCAGCAGTAGAGGAACCCCAGCCTTATTTTAAAGAAGAAGCCATTGCATGGAGTTGGGAATTGCTCACCAAAGTTTATAAAATTCCTGAAGAGAATTTATATGTTTCTGTTTTTGAAGGAGACGAAAAAGAAGGTTTGCCAAAAGATGAAGAATCACTGAATTATTGGAAGAAATGGATTGCTGAAGACAGGATCATTTTTGGAAATAAAAAAGATAATTTTTGGGAAATGGGCGACACTGGCCCATGCGGGCCATGCACTGAAATTCATATTGATTGCAGAAATGAAGAAGAGAAAAAATTAATCTCAGGGAAAAATTTAGTGAATAGCGATGACCCCCAAGTGATAGAGATCTGGAACAACGTATTCATACAATACAATCGTAAAAAAGATGGTTCCTTAGAAATGCTTCCCGCAAAACATGTGGATACCGGAATGGGGTTTGAAAGATTGGTGAGGGTTTTGCAAAACAAACAAAGCAATTATGATACAGACATTTTTTCCGGAACCATTGAAGAGATTGAAAAATTATCGGGTAAAAAATATGATTATTCTGATTCGAAAGAGGCTATTGCCTTTCGTGTCATTGCAGATCATATTCGTGCCATCGCCTTCCCCATTACTGATGGTCAACTGCCCTCAAATACAGGTGCAGGCTATGTTATAAGAAGAATTTTAAGAAGAGCAGTACGCTATTACTTTTCTTATCTTGATGTAAAGCAACCATTGCTTTATAAATTAGTTCCGGTAATTGCAGAGCAGTTTAAAAATGTATTTCCTGAATTATTTAAACAAAAAGATTTTGTAACCAAAGTAATCCATGAGGAAGAAAATAACTTTTTAAGAACATTGGATTCGGGTTTAAAAAGATTGGAATTATTGGTAAATGAAAATAAAAATATTGATGGAAAAACGGCATTTGAATTATATGATACTTATGGATTTCCAATAGACCTCACCAAATTGATTGCTGCTGAGAATAATTTAAGAGTTGATGAAATTGGTTTTGAAAAAGAAATGCAACAGCAAAAAAACCGTAGCCGTGCAGCAGCGGTTGTGGATACAGAAGATTGGATCATTTTGAAAAAAAATGGTTCTACAAAATTTGTGGGTTATGATAATGATGAAACTGAAAGTACTGTTTTAAAATACCGAAAAACAAAATCGCAGGGAAAAGAAATGTTCCAGATGGTTTTGGATAAAACGCCTTTTTATGCGGAAAGTGGTGGCCAGGTAGGTGATACCGGTTTATTATTTTTTGATGAAGAAAAGATTGCGGTGCTGGATACCAAAAAAGAAAACGATCTTATTATTCATTTTACACAAAAACTCCCTGCTGACATTTCCGGAAAAGTAATTGCAAAAATCAATACCGATAAAAGGAAGCATACGATGGCGCATCACAGCGCTACACACCTGATGCATGCTGCGTTACGGAATGTGCTCGGCAAACACGTAGCTCAAAAAGGAAGTCTGGTAAATGATGAATACCTGCGTTTCGATTTTTCCCATTTTGCAAAAGTTTCAGAAGAAGAATTGGCCAAAGTGGAAGCCATTGTAAATGAAAAGATCCGTGAAAATGTTCCGGTAGTGATTAAAGAAATGAAAAAGGAAGATGCGCTTGCAACGGGCGCCATGGCTTTGTTTGGTGAAAAATATGGAGATATAGTACGCGTAGTAATTATGGACCCAAACTACTCCATTGAGCTTTGTGGTGGCACGCATGTAGGCAACACCGGAGAGTTAGGGTTTTTTAAAATAATGCATGAAACCGCTGTGGGCGCTGGCGTGCGCAGGATTGAAGCGGTGAGTGGAAAAGCTGCTGAAGAGCTTATTAATAAGGAATTTGAATTGATTAAAACAATTCGTGAGCAGTTTAGAAACCCGAAGGATCTTAATAAAGCCATTGAAAATATTCAGGAAGAAAATGCTGAATTAAAAAAGCAATTGGAAAAGGCTGAAGCAAAACAGTTAGTGGAATTAAAAAATACACTTTTGCAAAAAGTAGAAATTATAAATGGTATCAATTTTATTGGAGAAATAATAGATGCACCCAATACCGATGCCCTGAAAAAACTTTGTATCTCGTTAAAGAATGAGCTGAATCATTACGCAATTATTTTAGCGGGAGATATTGACGGTAAGGCAAGTGTGGCAATAGCGCTTGATGAAAAAGTGGCTGATTTAAAAAACCTGGAAGCTCCAAAAATTATCAAAGAATATATTACGCCATTAATAAAAGGTGGAGGAGGAGGACAAAAAACTTTTGCCATTGCAGGTGGTAAAGATGCCACCAGGCTTGCGGAAGCAATCGAGAAAATAAAATTTTTGATGTAAATGAATATCTGGTTTTATTTCTTTTATACAATGGATAAATAATTTAACCCATTGAAAATAATTTTAAGAAAATAATTTTTCTGCTTTCAAAATACTTTCTGGTTTTCCTACGTCAATGAATTTGGAACCGCTATGGTCAAATGCAGTGATGGTTTGTGTTTTAGCCAGCTCAAGATACACATCCACCATAGAGAATTTTCCTTCCATCTTTATTAATGTAAAAATTTTGGGTGAGATAACGTGAATGCCGCTGAAAGCTTTTTGAGTTATTTTTTCGGCTTCCCTGCTCATTTTCTGATCACCGGTTTTTATGTTTCTCCATCCACAAAGATGATCAAGCTCATCAAATAAAAAATAGCGTGAAGTATCGCGTTGTGTAACTGCCAGGGTAACTAAGGGATTTTGCTTTTTATGTTGCAAAATCATTTCTTCCAAATTCATATCCGTAAGCACATCTACATTGATGACTACAAACGGATCCTTTTCCTTTTCAAAAAACCAGCTTGCTTTTTTAATGCCGCCACCGGTTTCCAGCACTTCATTGGTTTCATCGGAAAAAGTAATTTTGCTACCAAACCCTTTTTTATTTTTTATCAAATCAATGATCTGGCCGGCAAAATGATGAACATTTATGATTACGTCTTTTATTCCAAAACCGGCGAGGTATTCAATATTTCTTTGTAAAATAGTTTTGCTATTTACGGTTATCAAAGCTTTTGGATGCTTATTTGTAAAAGGTTTGAGGCGTGTGCCCAGGCCTGCGGCAAGAATCATGGCTTTCATTTAAACGAATTTTTTGTTAAACGAATATTTGCTTGAACCTGGCTATCCGAAGAGAGGTTACAAATTAGAAAACCTTTAACCCATTGATAAAATGAATTTCTATTTTCTGTAAATAGTGGCCTGCTATTTTTATTCCTATTTTTCAAAACCTTTTAATTCGTGTATGTTTTGTTCAATGTGGTTCAACTCTATTTTTACTTTAAACTTATTGCGAAGGTATCTCGCGAGCGTATCTGCCGCATATACACTCCGGTGCTGGCCACCGGTACAACCAAAATTAACCGTTAAGGAAGTAAAATCTCTTTTGATATAGTCTTCTACTGCAATGTCAACGATGTTATAAATACTGTTTAAAAATTCGGACATTTTTGTTTGCTGTTCTAAAAAATCCATTACCGGTTTATCTCTTCCATTTAAGGATTTATATTCTTCAAACCTACCCGGATTTAATAATCCCCGGCAATCGAAAACGAATCCTCCACCGTTGTTTGTTACATCTTTGGGGTAGCCGGATTTTAAATAAGAAAAGCTATTGATCTTTACAATCAATGGTGTGGAATCATTTGCCTGCAAGGGTTTGAAGCGATTAATTACCTCGTCTTGCACTATCAATTGAATAATCCGCT
The DNA here is from genome assembly GCA_036566285.1 of Hanamia sp. Taxonomy (GTDB): domain Bacteria; phylum Bacteroidota; class Bacteroidia; order Chitinophagales; family Chitinophagaceae; genus Ginsengibacter. Next base: position 1,262 of record DATCWN010000420.1, on the reverse strand, counting down.
CGTATTCTGGAAGTGCAATACCCATCTTTTTATTGGTTGTAAACCATTTCAAATTGGTAAGTGCTAAAGGTATGCTGGTCAAAAACTGAGCCTTCCTTTCGAACAAGCCTCGAAATCCGTAAGCGCCCAAAACCTGCATTAGCCTTATTAAAACATACCCATTGTATTGACTTATAAAACGGGTTCTATCAATGGATTTATTTAAAATTTCATTCAGGCAATCCATATAATATTCTAACAAAGAATTTTTCCAATCTTCGGTAAGATTGGCTCTTGCCTGCCATAGTAATGAGGCCACATCATATTGCAAAGCGCCTTTCATGCCGCCCTGGTAATCTATAAAATGGACTTCATTATTTTGAATACAAATATTTCTGCTTTGGAAATCGCGGAACATAAAATATTTGTATTCTACATGAGTAAGATAATTGCTAAGCGCTTCAAAATCATCAATGAGTTTTTCTTTGTCGTAGGGAATTTTTAGTGTGTCTAAAAAATAATATTTAAAATACAGCAGGTCGCTCATGATGGCTTGTTTGCCAAATTCTTTTGAAGTGAGGCAATAAGAATAATCAAAATTCTTGCTCCCTTCAATTTGCAGCCATGCAAGATTTTTCAAGCTTTTTTTAAAAAGTTCATATACGTAATCATCCTGGCCGTGTTTCTCCAATTCATTCAGTAAAGAAAAACATCCAAAGTCTTGCTGTATATACATTTTACCATCTGGATGTTTTAAATAAACATGCGGCACCGGGGCATTTATTTTTTTGAAATGCTGTGTAAATTGTAAAAAAGTTTCATTCTCCTTTATATTTTCGTTGTAAGTAATTATGTAAGAATTTTCTGCTGTACAGATACGAAAATACATTCTGTCGCCCCCTGATTTGGGAAGCTTTTCGAAACTTTTAATTTTATCTGGTGTAAAACTTTGGAAAAAGGATTGGATATTTTCTGCCACTAATTGCATGTAAAAAGATTAGTGGTAAAAATACTGGATTTTAAAATGAGGAATGAGGTATATCAAAAATTAATTCCGTCCACCTGTACATTTATGACGTACCAATAGCCCGTGTCATCATCCAATTCATATTCTACCATCCAGTTTCCTTTTAAAATAATTTCTTCCAACGGAAGTTTTAATGTCAATTCATAAAAACTTTTTACCTGGCAGGTTTCTTTTTTGAGCGGAAAATGTTCATTGAGGCGCAGGTTTTCCCTTCTGAAATGATGCATCCATTGGTATGGTTCATTTTCAAAAATGT